>JALSQP010000023.1 GCA_026985375.1 Desulfurococcales archaeon
CTCCACCTCGATCACGGGTGGCTCCTCTTTATCACAGGGTTCAAACTTAAACTTACATCTCGGGGCAAAACGACATCCAGGCGGTGGATTCGATAGGTCTGGTGGTACACCAGGTATGAATTCCAGCTTGTGTATATCACCTGTTAGCCTCGGGATACTAGCTAGTAGTCCCCTAGTGTATGGGTGTTGCGGATTAAGGAATACCTGTTCTGCAGTACCAAATTCGACTATTTTACCAGCATACATGATCGCTACTTTCTCGGCCATCTCTGCAATGAGGCTGAGGTCGTGGGTGATCAGAATGATCGACATCTGGTGTTCACGCTGTAATCTCTTGAGCAGGTTCATGATCTGTGCTTGAACGACGACGTCGAGAGCCGTTGTCGGCTCGTCCGCTATTACTAGGGGTGGTCTTAGCGCTAGGGCCATTGCTATTACTACACGCTGCTTCATACCACCCGAGAGCTCGTGTGGATAGCTCTTGGCGCGCTTGGGGTCTATGCCTACCATTTCTAGAAGCTTATAAACTTCCTTCATTGCTTCCTCCTTGGTCATGTGCTTGTGGAGCATTAGTACTTCTGCTATCTGGTCACCAATAGTGTATACCGGGTTCAGTGCGTTCATTGCTCCCTGGAACACCATTGATATCTTCTTCCACCTGATCTGCTTCCTGAAATCTTCTTCACTGAGCTTGAGTATGTCACGTCCTTCGAATATCAGTTCTCCATCAACGATCTTGCCTGGCGGAGGTACTAGTCTGATGAGAGAATAAGCAGTAGTACTCTTACCACATCCCGACTCGCCCGCTATGCCTAGGACCTCACCCGTATTGAGCTTGAAAGAAACACCATCAACGGCTTTAACGATACCCTTAGTGGTATAGAAATATGTTTTTAGATTCTTCACTTCTAGCAATGTCTCTGACACTCATAAACACCCCACCAGAGGGAGTGACAATTATGCAATACAATTCTTTCTTTATCCCCGTAGTTAAACTATGGTCTCTCTTTTATAAACTTGATTCTATTAATAGAAACCATGAAGATCAGCGGTGTTTCTAATGAGCCTGAAGAAACCACCATTTATACCGTCACCAAGTAGTGTTGTTAGGAAAGCCCTTGAAATATCTAGGTGTGGACAGGGAGATGTACTATATGATTTAGGGGCAGGCGATGGACGCGTCGTAATAGAGGCTGCAAAGATGGGGGCACATGCTATTGCCGTGGAGATAGAGCATGATCTAGCCATGCTGATAAGGTATAAGGCTGAGGAGCTTGATTTAGAAGACCGTATCAGCGTCCTCGAAGCCAGTTTCTACGATGTGTACCTAGGCAATGCGACCATAGTGTATCAGTACCTCTACCCATCCATTAATGACGCACTAGCCCCTAAGCTTGAAAGAGAACTCGCTATTGGAACACGAATCATAACTATTGATTTCCCGATTAAATCATGGACTCCGGTGCTTGTCAAGAGAATGATCGATGAAGCTGGAATCATTAGGACAATCTTCCTTTACATTAGAGGTTTGAGCGAGCCAAAAGCATCTATATTGTCTTTAAAGCCTATTTGCCCCAAAATAATTGCTAGGCAGATGGGTGTGAGACTTGATAGAGATCGAGGGGAAAACGCTGCTTTGGGGTAGAAGACCCCTCTATTTCGTAAGGGGAGACATGCTACTGGGGTATATAGGGTTCGGAGTAATTGATCGCGGAACAAATGTTCTACAGGTAAGACCAACGACCATATGCCCTCTCAGCTGTATTTTCTGCAGCGTAGATGCGGGTCCATTATCCATTAATAGGTGGGCCGAGTTCATTGTCGGGCTCGAGGGTCTGTTGAATACTGTTGACATAGTGGCAAGGTACAAGGATACAAGTATAGAGGCACTCATCGATACTATCGGCGAAGCACTAACGTATCCATGGATAGCATGTCTCATTAAGGAGCTTAAGAGCCGCCCATACGTTTCGAGCGTCGCCCTTGAAACACATGGTGCTCTCCTTACAAGAAAAATCATTGATAAGCTTAACGATGCAGGCCTTGACAGGATCAACTTAAGTATAGATACATTGAACCCGGAGAAAGCCCGCTTTCTTCAGGGCACACCTTGGTATGACATTAAACGCGTCATGGAGATGGCAGAATACCTTGTCAGAGAAACAAATATTGATCTGCATGTGACGCCTGTCTGGATTCCTGGTGTGAATGATGACGATGTCGTACAGGTTATCGAATGGGCTATAAGAATAGGGGCCGGAAAGAGATGGCCCCCTGTCACGATCCAGAAGTACAACGCCCATAAGTATGGGAGAAAAATACCGGGAGTAAAGCCGTTGAGCTGGCATTGTTTTTGGGAGAGAATAGAGGAGCTCGAGTTAAGACTTGGAGTAAAGCTCAGGTGGAGCATGGAGGAATGGGGAATGCGGAGAGCACGACGCTACCCAGCTCCTTTCAAAAAGGGTGATAGAGTCTATGCAAAGGTGTTGTCAAGAGGTGTTTTCAGAGGTGAATATATCGGTGTAACGATGGGTAAAGAATGGCTCATAACTCTTAGGAGAGGTAGGCTCAAACCAGGAGAAATGGTGGTCGCATACATTACTGAGGATCAAGATGGACTACTGATTGGGATAACCATAGGGAGGCTATAGGAAAGATTTAATAATCCAGAAGAGATACCTAGAAGAGCCTGGGGAGACCGGTCGGTAGTCGAGGCTCTTAACCCGTAGGTCCCGGGTTCAAATCCCGGCGGGCCCGCTCGCCCATACTTTTCTATCACAAAACACGAAAATATTACAGGAATACTTAGGCATCAAACCATGTAGCAACTTATTGTTAAATCAATGCATGGTGCCGAGTTAATGCTAAATGAGAAGCTCTACAAACCTAGGGATATACCATTCGAGAGTATTCACATAATTCCGGGTGAGCCAGCATTATATGTAAGTAAATATGATGCTATCATCATAAATGATCTACATCTAGGCTTTGAAGAAGCCCTAGCACGAGGTTTAGATTATTCCGATAAGGCGGCAAAGTATTTTCCGGGAATGATTGTTCCAAGAATACAACTGAAAAAGATCAAGGAAAGCTTGAAAAGAATATACCATTTAGTTAAACCTCGGAGGATCATCATAAATGGCGACCTTAAACACGCATTTGACAGGCTATTACGTCAAGAGCGTCGCGAAATAAAGGATCTCCTAGAATTCATTCTCAATGACCTAGGTGTCAAAGATCTAATAATTATAAGAGGAAATCACGATAATTTCCTAAGAATGATATTGAGAGATTATGGATTAGAACTCCAGAGAGAATTAGAGATTGATATAGGTAGTGAAAAAATACTCATAACACACGGGCACGTAGATGTCGATATAACAGGATATGATGCTGTGATCATCGGCCATGAACATCCAAGCTTGAGATGTTTCGGTACCTATAAGCTTCCATCATTCTTATTTATCCCAACTAAATCAGGTGACTACGTCATAGTCGTACCAGCGATCGGACCCTACCAATCAGGGACAACCATTATGTCTTCAGCATCCGAATACTTGTCTCCTATAATTAAGAAACACTGTATAATTGAACAAGGAAAACCAGTAACATGGTTATCTAATGAAGACTATTTCCTCACAGAGGAAGCCTTAAAAACACCTCTTATCTCACTTTCGTCGGGGCTCCTTAGTCTTAAGGAGTACATTTTTGAAACAAGAAGAGTAATTATACTTGATTTTTCTGATGTAGTAACAGCATTGATACTATGTGGCGTCTAATTGAGGCTTTATCTAGCTATATAATTTTTCACGACACGAACAGTGTCGAAACCGTGGCGAAGGATAACAATCACACGATCAAACTTTAGCGGAGAATCCCCCATACATTCTATAAGGATAGATGCAATTTTTTCAGCGATCTTCCGTATCTTCTCATATTTTCTAATGAACCCGACTCTTGTAACATTTGTTTCGAGAACGTAGGCTGTCCCGTTATATGATAATGAAGAATAAGAAACTCCTATGCTCTCTATCTCAGCTAACTCTACTAGGCGATTACTTAGATCCAATACCTTGTCGGAGAGGCACATAACTAAATAAACATTCATCGGTTTTTTGGACCTGGCTATATTTTCTTCCTCAGCCTCATGCTTCTGTGTATCCGTCGTAGCAATAAATTTAGGAGGCACAAAACCGGGCGGTATTGGTCTTCTAGGAAGAATCTTGGTCTTATCAAGCGATGTTTCGACAGGAATAGTTGACGCTATCGGTATATTGAGCTGCGTTGTTTTAGCATAAGCATCTACTTTCACAATAGGCTTGGCCGACTTCTCTTCTTGTTCCCCAAGTTTGTTTTCTTCAAAGCCTTCAAGATTAAGATATTTCTTCACGAATTCGGAGGGAAGAAGCGTCTCTTCTATGATAATATGAGAATACACATTATTGTTTACATTATAGGATAGTTGCTCCAAAAGCTTGTAGCCATAAAGTCTCTGACCGTTAATTTCTCCATGTGCACCGATAACTATTCCATTACACAGAAGTAATACGACTTCGTCCCAGCTACTTGTTCTCCTTTTTAGATTTATCCTATCGAAAATACATGTATCTTTTGATTTTTCTGCAAGCATTTTGAAAACATGTGGTATCTTATCACCAATTACTCTCTCGATCCCCTGGAATATGCCTTCAAGAGTAATACGGGCTTCAAAAGAACTTGAGCAAATTTTCCTGCTTAACTCATCAAGTCTTTCATGAACCTTTATTTCAACTAGTTCTTCGCCGGACAAAATCTACACCATTAACATTAAATATTCAAACATCTACGTTCCAAGATGGTATTTATCTCCATATCAT
>JALSQP010000024.1 GCA_026985375.1 Desulfurococcales archaeon
TATCCATAATGGCGTTATTCTTCTTTATAGGCATTAGTCTCCCAAGGATTCTCCATCCTGTGCCAAGTAGTGAAATAATCCCTGTGATATTTCCTAATGTATATGTCTCGACAAAATACATTGATCACAAACTAGTCGTCAATGTAACTAATAATATGGATAGAACTGTTTTGATCGAGTTTGTCAGAATTAGGGATGACAAGGTACATGTAAACAAGACTCTCCTCCCCGGAGGGTATATGATCATTTATATGCCTGCGAACAAGACCTGTAATCCCGGCATCGGTTATATTACCGTGGTTCTTAATGGACTCAGATATCATGTTTTGTTCTCATATGCTTGCCCTTATAATGTAAGCTATATCATTTCCTCCCCGCCTTCCTCCTCTACCTCAACATCTAATTCCTTTTCTCCCTCCCCTTCATTGTTCGTCCCTTCTATCTCGCGTGCCTCCTCCAAGATTATTTCCTCTTCGATTACCTTGCCGAGCTTATAGAACTTATATACCGTTATAATGTATATGATTAGCCCCATCACAAACACGAGTAGCCCAACAATTGTTAGAGGCGCAGAGATGGTCATGAACGTCATAAATACTTCTTTTAGTGTGACAGTAGCTTTTGCACTGAATACGGCAGCATAGTGTTTTAGGTTGATGACAGTGAACCATATTGCGGGTAGCTGGAGTATGCTGAAAAACCCTAGTACTATGAACAGCATATAGAGGTATTTCGGCATCACCTGATCAGTATCTATGCTGAGTCTCTTGAAACCTATTGATTCTATGAATAATCCGACAGCTATAAGCAATGGTGAGAGATAGTTAAGGGGAGAACCAGCCTGTTCGGCTATCTTTTCAAGGTAGGAGGCGAGCGCAGGGCCGCTGAGCGTCGCATTCATGCTTGGACTAGTGGTGTTTGTGAAGAGTTCTTGCCAGGGAGCCGCTATCTTTGGAGAGATTAAGCCCTGAATTATTGAGAAAATAAAGCCTACCAATACTATGAAGCTACCTATTGCTGCAGCTAAGTATGCCTTGTTCCTGCCCCATTTCTTGTCTAGGAGATACCATGATATGCCTGTTAGGAATGCGCCAATGAACTGTACGAGAGGTATTATTCTGATGATGTATCCGAGCATGAATACCTTACGTAAAGTCGAAGGGAATTCTCTCAATTCTGGATGATGCTCCACCCTTTACACCACGTATGTAATGCTCTAGTCTTGATATTATTTCCTTTACACGTTCCCTCTCTTTATGTCTTATGCACTGGACTACGAAGTAGTCGAAGTACTTCTTGTACTGGAGCCTATCTATCTTGCCTTCAGCCAGCAATTGTCTAGCTTTGAGCCTACATTCATCTTCCAGGTCTATGCTCCGGGGGGCGAGGACGTATATGTACTCGTATCTTGGATCGGCCTTCCTGATAGTTGCTATTTTCTTTATCCCGGTGAGCTCGGCTATTTTGTTCACTATTTCGAGGTCTTCCTTTTCGAAGATATAACAATTAAAGTGTTTCAGGGCCTTGATCATTCTCTCTATGTATTCCCTGATCTTTTCTTCCTCACTCATTCTTCTCATCTCCCAGCTTTGTCCTTTTAATGGGGATCTTGAGTTCTTGCGTGACG
>JALSQP010000025.1 GCA_026985375.1 Desulfurococcales archaeon
CTAATAACGAGTTCTTTCGTCAATATCCTCCGCCATGCTCATTTTATCCAATTATAGCATTATATTATTTACTTATACACAATAAAAATTTTGTTATAACATAAAGCATTAGATCCATATATTTTAAATCAATTATTGAAAAAGAAACTAGATTATAATAATCTGATCCTCCCCCTGTATTTTTTGAGTAATTTCAAATTGTGCTCCATAGCATCTAGTAGATGAGCGCTCAGCCATATAGGTGGTTCAACACCTTTTTCTAGCAGTATCTGTGTTGTCTGCGCGACGATAGAGTTGACAATAAACGTATTGGCTACTGTTGACAAAGGCGATGTTTTTATCGGGGAGCCCTCGTATCCTATAGCTGCGTCACCGGGAGGAACATGGTTGTCTATCACTATATCTACGACCTCGAAGAGCCTCTTACCATGAGTGTTCTTTGGCTCGAGCGTCTCCGAGTATCTAACGCTCGTTATACCTATTGTTTTAGCACCAAGGTTTTTCGCCTCAACAGCCATCTCTACGGGAAACTGGTTCCTCCCACTCGTTGACACTACTACTACAACATCGTCTTTCTCAACATTATGATAGCTCAGCAAGACTTTTGCATAGCCTACAATAGATTCCATCATTGTTGACTTGATGGCTCCTGAACTTATTGTTATATCATTCCCTATCATTGGATCCACTGGTACAAGACCCCCGGCCCTATAGAATAGTTCTTCTCCAGCCATAGCCGAATGCCCTGCCCCAGCCACGTGGATGATATGGCCCGACATTAATGCTTCTGCAAACATTTCAGCGGCTTTCAAGATGTTTTGTTTTTCAGAGCTATAGATCTCCTTGATGATGTCTCGGACTTTGACATAGTATTCATAGATCTTGTCTGACCCCATAGGACTTCCCCGCATTCATAAACTGTCTTGTACGAGAAGAAAATTTATACGGAAAATATTCTATGTTTCTCTAGTAATTTGTCTACATACTCATATACTTGCTTCTTATCAGCTATTTCTTTGACAGCCTTTTCGGCTAATTTCTTGGCTACACTAATTTCTAGTTCACGTATCACGTACTTAGTTCGACCCACGAGACTAATCGGTACACTGAGCTTTCTCAAACCAAGGCCTAGAAGAAGCGGGATCGCGTGAACCTTGTTCGCCATTTCACCGCAAACGCTAAGCTCTATCCCTGAGCTAGACGCTTTATCTACTGCTTCCTTGATCATTCTTAAAACAGGTGGTTGAAGCTCATTATATAGGTAGCTTAGGGAAGGATTACCTCGATCAACAGCTAGTACATATTGTGTGAGGTCGTTCGAACCAATGCTTGCAAATTTAATTGGTGCTGCCTTGCTGAATAGATCGAGCATTTTAACAGCGGCTGGTGTCTCAACCATTATGCCTAGAACAGGTATTGAGGCTTCTTCTCCCTTCTCCTTTAACTCCTTAACTATTTTTATTAGTTCATCATAGAATTCTTTAAGTTCTTCTGATACAGAAACCATGGGGACCATGACTTTGAGCCTATCGCCATACTTATGGGCAAGTCTCACAACTGCTTTGAGGAACGGCTTCAACAAGATCTCTTTCTGCTGTAGCAGGAGTCTAATTCCGCGGACTCCTAGCTGCGGGTTATCCTCATGTTCGAGCCTAAGAAACTCCACTGGTTTATCCGCTCCTATGTCAGGAGCACGGACGATCACTTCTCCCTTAACAAGCTCTAGAATATGCTGAATCTTATTTTCAATCTCCTTATCTGTTGGGGGGATTTTTCTATCCATATAAAGGAATTCCATCCGTAATAGACCAATGCCTTCACAACCATATTCTTCTGCTAGTCTTGCTTCTTCAACTGAACCTATGTTGCAAAGGACTCTGATTTCTTCTCCATCCTTTGTAACAGCTTTTTTCAATGCTTCTTCCGAGTATATCCGCTTTATTTCCTCGTATCTTGCTTCGAGCTCCCTATACTTTCTCATTGTTTCCTCGTTGGGATCGATGATAACATAACCATTAATAGCGTCGAGTATTATCTCATTTGATAATTCAATGGAGGCTGAGAAATCAGGGGCTATGAGGTACGGGATACCATATGATCTAGCAAGTATCGCTACGTGGGACGTTATACCGCCTTTTCTCGTGATCATACCTTTTATACCGTGCTTGACAAGCGTTGTGAAGTCTAACGGATAGATTTCATCGGATATAATTATTCTTCCTTCATATAGTTTTTTCTCCTTCTCCATCGTATTCAATAGGATTGCCACGAGTTTTGACGCTAAATCCCTTAGATCGTATAGTCTTAAATTAATTAGTTCGCTACCGCTTTCTTTGAATAATTTCTCGTATTTTTCATATATTTTTCTAACCGCTAATTCGGCGCAGATTTTCTCATCTCCTATGAGTTCTTCAGCCTCCGTAGTCATTGTTTCTAACATCATGATCTCCGCATCTATAAGATCCTTTTCCTCATCTAGTGCTGTTTCCTTGAGCTTCTCTAAACGCCCAACTAATTCAGTATAGGCATTTCTTAGACGTTCTTTTTCTTTCTCAGTATCTGTAATGTCGCATTTTTCTGGGATATTTATTATGTAGTCTTTTTTCTCATATGTTATTGGCGGAGCTATCGCTATTCCGTGGGAAGCAATTGTACCCTTGAATAGCTTCATCATATACACCCTTACCCATGTACTTTAATATACAAATAACAATTTTATATTCAGGGCCTGGATGTTTTATCTATAGAATTTAAAAATATGATTAAAGGTGTTCAAGGCATGACCGGGATAGTAATAGTCTCCCATGGGAAGTTCGTTAATGGAATACTTGATTCGATAAGAATGCTGATAGGCACAGATGTACTTGATAAGATAGAATCTGTTATCCTAACAGAAACCGAAAGCGTGGAAGGACTAACGGAACGCATAAAGAAAGCTATAGAGAAGGTTAGGGACGAAAAAGGTGTTCTAGTGCTTGTCGATCTTTTCGGTGGAACGCCTTCAAGGGCTGCTTCTATCATAGCATTAGAAAACCCGGATGTACAGATAGTTTCCGGGCTAAACTTACCGATGCTACTACAAGTTCTCCTCAACATTGATGAGGATGCAAGGAACCTGGCTAAGATAGCTGTTGAAGCTGGAAAAGAAGGAATAATTGATATTGGTGAAAAAATCAGGAAGGAAGTATTAAAGAAGTAAGAGTCGATAAAAATAGCTATCCTTTTATCAAACCTTTATCTTTCAATAGTTTATAGAAGTCTTGCGGCTTGTCGCTGGGTAGCATCTGATACCGTAATTCCACTCCATAATCTGCCAGCTCTTTAAATGCTTGTACATCTTCATCGCTTACAGCGAAGTTCTTTACGACTAAGATCTTTCCTTGCTTCCAAGCACTCTGACCAACATTTATCCAGTCAATGATCTTTCCAGCTTCTTTAAATATTCTTAGGCAGTCCTTCGGCTTGGCGACAATTATCATAATGTTGTTTTTGTTATTGTAGTTCTTCGTCCTGAGCTTCTCTATGGCTTCATCGACCCCTAGAACCTCGACCTTTGTACCTGGTGGTGCTAGCGCTATCTGTAGTTGTTTCATCATAGGATTCGAGGCAAGCGTGTCGTCTACAACCCATATTTCATTAACATTGTATGCACGCGTCCATCCAACGGTTACCTGTCCATGTATGTATCTATCATCAATTCTTACAATTCTAATAGGCATTCATAAATCACCCGAATTTAAACTTATGGTCTTAAACAGTTTTACTAATTGAAGAGGGAAAAATATATGTTATTTTGACGAGCTGTCGTGTCCTCACCGCGTTTACGGAGTCCCAAGTATGCCTATTAGGCCTAGCACGAATCCTATGAGGAAATATAGGCCTAGCACTTTGACAGGTGATATCCCTTTCTTCATTAGCCCAAAGGCTCCAAGGAGGAATAGCAGAGGTATCAGTCTTGGCATTATCTTATCTATAGCACTCTGGATACTAATTGCAGCTCCATGTATACCAGTTATCTTGACTGGGACTATTACATTTACGTATGTAACACCTAGTGCTGCTATAATGGCTACAGCAAGTGCTGCCGCTACAGCTCTAATAATTTCTATCCTACCTGATTGAAATATCGCTACTATATTGAATCCATACCTGTATCCAAGCTGTAGAAGGAGCCATGCAACGAACCACACAACCGGTATCCATAGAATTAAAGCTATGGCCGGTCCTAGTATGCCTGCCGTCATAGCTATCGACGCGCCTATACCGAACGCTATGGGCCTCCAAGTGAACCAGAACATACCGTCACCTAGGCCTGCTAATGGCCCCATTAGAGATGCTTTTAGTGAACGAACTATGTCCTGATTCCCGCCACCTTCCTCGATAGCAGCGTCTATACCAACGATCAATGGTATCATAATTGGGTTAGTGTTGAAGAACTCGTTGTGTAGCTTCATCCAGCTTTTTAGTTCCTCGATGTCTTTCCTCAGCTTCTTCTCAATGTGAGTCATTATGAATGCGTAGGCTGTGCCTTGCATTCTCTCATAGTTCCATGCCCATTGGCTCGCAAACGCCGTCTTCAAGAACGCTTTAACCAAGTCATTCTTCGTAAGGATTCTCGGTCTCTCTGCAACCTGTGTTTCTGCACCTGTAGTGGTGAAGAGCTCCCAAAGCTCTTTCCTCCACACGAGAAATATAAGGCCGCCGATGAAGAGAGCTATGCCCAGGATCGGTATTTTGAGGTAAGCCACCAGAACGTATCCGAGTATGAACCATGGCAACATTTCTTTTGTATATGTTAGTTTTAATAGCC
>JALSQP010000026.1 GCA_026985375.1 Desulfurococcales archaeon
ATTAATCATTGCTTGTGGTGCACTATCTGGATTCCACAGCCTAGTGGGGAGTGGCACGACCAGTAAACAGCTCGCTAACGAACTACACGGATTATTCGTTGCATACAGCGGTATGGAGACCGAAGGCTTCCTATCAACAATGGTTGTAGGCTCAATGGCTGGGTACGGCGTCTATGCCTTCACTAGGGCCATAATCACTCACTTTGATAAGGTCAAGCCCCTACTAGCAGCTATAGCGAAGACACTAAACTATTCCGGTACAATAACGAATAACTGGGCCTCGATATTCAAGTTCATGCAGGCATTTGCAGCTAACCCAACAGTTTTCGGCGAGTACTATGCCAAGTTGGCTGGAGGTATTAAATGGGCCGTCATACCTTACAGCTATGCCTATGCAGTCAATGCTGCATTTGGATGGGATATCGTAGTGATGGCTATATTCGCTACTCTATGGATTACAGGGTTTGCGTTGACATCACTGGATACGGCTACTAGGCTTGGAAGATACGCATGGCAGGAGCTAATGACTCCTCTCAAAGAGAAGGCTAAGGGAGCCTACAAGGTTCTAGCTAATAAGTGGGTCGCTGCCGCGATTCTTGCATTGATAGGCATCGGCCTCGCGTGGACCAAACAGTTCCTGATAATATGGCCTGCCTTCGCAGGTATGAACCAGTTGCTGAGCAGTCTTGCGTTGATGACTGTTGCTGTATGGGTGGCTAAGGTACAGAAAGCAAGTGGCCTAGGAAAATTCCTCGTTATAGCTCCTGCGGTATTCATGTGGTTCACAGTGACTATAGCTCTACTCTGGTACGAAGCAGTAGTTGTCCCAGCGATGCTCGCGGCTGGCGGAGTAAAGGCTGTAACAGCCATAGTAGTAGCAATAGTAACTGCCATAGGCATCATACTGAACCTCTACCTGTTCGCCCTGTGGATACTGAGGATGAAGAAGAGTGAGTAAACACTTAATACAAATAAATAATATAAATATGAGCCCATGATTTTTTATCTTCCCTAATAGTCTACCCATATAATCCATATAATCTATCAAAATCATTAACTCTGCGAGGCGGATGTTGATTGGTTTTCAGAAAGCTGTCCAGTATTTTTGACGCGGTTATTTCTCTTTTTAAAGGCCGGAGCATAGAGTACATTGAGATAGAGCTAAGAGAATTGGAGAACGTTTTCGCTTTAATAGTTCTAGGGTCATTCATAGGACTACCTAGTCCGCCTTCAACCATTAGTTTAAGACTGCTACCCTACATGGGTAGAGAACTGCTTGTTATGAGCAGGGTTAGTGAGAGACTAGATGATATGTTAGGAGAAATGGCTGGTTTATTCGATATAACATAAGTCAAGGTACCGGGTGAGAACAGTGGCTCTGATAAGATTCTTTCTAGGAAAAGGAGGAGTAGGCAAGACGACAACGGCGGCAGCATATAGCATAAATAAGGCTTTACAGGGAAAACAAGTCTTGGTCGTCAGCCTTGACCCTGCCCATAACCTTGGCGACGTGTTTGAGGAGGAGCTAGGAGATGATCCTGTCAAGATAATGGATAATCTCGTGGCAATAGAAGTCGATTATGATAAAATGATAAGGAAGCACTTGAAGGATCTTACTGAGAAGATCAAGGATATCTATGGTTATCTAAAAATATTCAATCTGGATCGATATGTTGACGTATTAAAGCATAGTCCCGGTATTGAGGAACAGGCCAGCCTCGAGAAGATAATAGAGATAATCAGGAAATATGGGGTCGGCGACAAAGCATTTGATATAATAGTCTTTGATACACCGCCTACCGGGTTAACGCTCAGGATAATGGCCCTACCCACTATTAGCCTCATATGGATCGAGAGACTCATCAAACTAAGACTGGCTATACTCGAGAGAAGAAAAACTATATCCAGCATAACTGGCGAGCAGTTCGAAGTAGAGATCACGGGGAAAAGGCTCAAAGTACCTATAAGTGTTAAGGAAGACCCTATATTTAAAGAGCTAACGAAACTCAGGGATGAGTATAATTGGATAAATCAACACTTAACGGATCCTCACACTACAGCCGCGATCATGGTGATAAATCCAGAAACATTGCCAGTCCTCGAAGCCTATAGGGCAGTAGAGTTCCTTAAAAGAATAAATGTACCCGTAACACATCTCATCGTGAACAAGATATTCGAACTTAAAACAATACCCGATCAGCTACGTCCCAAGTTAGAGGAGCAGGAGAAAGCACTAGCCCTCGCCAGAGAAAAGCTCCCAGGACTAGAAGTGATAATGATACCTTATCTGGAGAAGGAGCCCAGGGGCCCAGATATGCTGAAGAAAGTAGCGGAGTACTTATCAACCATACCGTGAAAATGTTATCGATAAGGGTGTGCATTAATTGGATCCATTGATTGCCTTATTCGTTGTAGTTATAATACTCGCAGGTGCCTCAGTAGTATGGTTCTATAAGAAAAGAAGAGTAAACCTCATGATCCTTGAGAAATCAATCAGGATCCTCGAGAAAGTCTACCAGCCCTATGACAAGAAATACACGGTGATAGGAATCTATGTAGGCTACTCCGCCTTGTTTAAGGTTTTGAAAAAAGCCCTTAGAACCGTCGAGGTGGTTACTCTTCTCCTGCCTCGTCAAAGCCTCATGTATCTCCCAATATCTAAGTTGACATCAAGGTTTGACAAGATCTTTATAATTTACCATTACGACAAAGAAACACATTTTCCGGGAGAAGCTCATCTTGTCAGGAAAGGATACTATAGGCTCGGTATAAAAAGGGCGATACATGGTATCGAGAAGATGCGCATAGAGAAAACAAGAATCTACGGCAAAGAATACTATATGATATACAATAACAGGAGAGTAGCTGAGAAACTCTTATCATTGATCCAGAACCTCAAGGACCCGCTACTAGTACAGCATGTCGCCGTAGTGCCTAAGTTGCATAGGCTTTACATAGCCGCTAAACTCGACATAAGATACCTAGAGGATCTCGCCTTAAAAACATTTGTCTTCGCCCAGGAAATGGTGGGTGGACAATGAATGAGCTGGAGAAATTTTATAGGATCTTTAAATGGGTGGAGGATATTGATACGCCTGAGGGTCGCAAGAGACTTCAAGAATCGATAGAAAAGATGAGCAAAGCAATAAATCATCCTGGCATCCAGGAAATACTTGTAAGGAAGGAAAAGATCACTATAATCGATATATGTAGTGGTAAAGGAATAGGTTTCGTAGCGCTGGCAAAGGCTATCCTTCAGAGACACGATGTAGGAATAGAGGTCATAGCGGTTGATCTCAGGCAGTCAGCCCTTGAAAAAGCGGAGGAGTATGCTGAGAAGGAGCTTGGGATAAAGGTTAAGACATTCGCATATGACGTGACAAGGCTATGGGAGCTAGGGATTTCCGCGGACATAGGATTGCTCTTCGGATTCTCGACTCCCCATTTCAATCCATATGATATGGTAAGGGTCGTCGCTGGTATGGCGAGTATACTAGGATCTAAAGGGGCCTTCATAGTGGAGGAGGGTGATAGAATATATAGTATTTACCAGAGGATCGGCTACAAGGATGTATATGCGGAATACGCTGATGAGGATCATGTGGTGTTATCGATAGACTCGGGTAGAGATCCGTTGAAGGGCGTGAACAGGAGATTAATAATGGATTTGATAACAGGGGATCGTGTGTTGAGTGAAGTTAGGCTATGGGATATCGCCGGGGTAGCATCTATTCTCTGGTGCTTCTTCAGTCATGTGGACTTCATTAAATACAGGCATCCATACTCTGGTCTCCTAGTAGCATGGGGGCCTAGGGGAATTAATCCCATGCAGTATACTAGGTATCCAGAGATAGTATCAGAGCAGAACCGCTGATAGGTTCAAGTATAGTAATGGTATATGTGTAACATAAAAAGTATTCTTTAAGGAGACGTTATGTTGTAACGGCTTTTGCCAACCCTGGAGGTGTATCTATGGGTCTTCCAAGCTTTACGCCTACCCTGTATGCGAGGAGTTGTAGCGGGATAATGTTCGCTATTGGGGCCAAGTATTTGACGGTATCCACTGTCTGAATTACATTCTTTCCTTCATCATCCATGGATATGACGAGGAGATTCGCATCCTTACTCCTCAGTTCTCTAACAACCTTATCATATAGCTCGAGGGCCTGCTCCTCATACGGCTTTATCAATATAACTGGAAATCCAGGCCTGACAAGCACCATTGGACCATGCCTTAGCTCTCCCAGCTGTACTCCCTCGCTATGGATTATCGCTGCTTCCTTCAGTTTGAGCGCCGCTTCTAGTGCTACTGGGTAGTTTATACCGCTGCTGCTCACATATATATTGTCCCAATTGTTATGGCTATCGACGATCCTTGTAACATCTCTATCTATTCTGGATAGCTCGTGCTGTAGTCTCCTGGAGAGCTCTTCTATTTCTCCATAGATCATTCTGACATCGCCCTGGCCTATCTGGCCTGTATGCACTCCTGTATATGTTGCCAGGATCAGCAGAGCGGCGATGGTCGATGTAAAGGTCTTCGTTGCGGGTACGGCTATTTCAGGCCCAGCACTTATGGGTAGGTAGACATTGCTCTCAAGAGTGAGCCTTGAACCAACCATATTTGTTACCCCAACGATTACGGCTCCCCTCTGCTTTGCGAGCTTGATACTCCTTATAACATCACTTGTCTCACCGCTCTGGCTCACGGCTATTATTACCGTGCCTGTTCCTACGTGTTCGAGCCCATAATAAGGGAACTCAGCCGCACTGACAACTTCTAGATCGATCTTGGCTAGGTCGGCAAA
>JALSQP010000027.1 GCA_026985375.1 Desulfurococcales archaeon
GTGATATTTTGATGATAATTATATGATATACTTGAATTAATATTTTATCAAAAATTATTCATATAATCTTCTTTAACTGGCGTTTATACATCTCGAGAAGCTCCTGGCTCGTGGTTGCATCCTCGGGTGATTTATCCGGTCTCCATCTTATGAATCTTGGGAATCTGATCGATATACCCACACCCGGTTTTACCTTATCTAGACAACAAGTATGCAAAGGGCTAAGTGTTAGCTCGGCTCCAATGATCTCTGCCACAAGAGCCGGAGTAACCCATACATCTGGTTGCATCTTCGATACGACGCGAGGATGCTTTCTATCGATAATATAGGGCTGGAGCATCTCGGGCAGCCTATCTAGATCCTCGTCCTTGAAACCACTTCCAACCTTACATACTGTCTCAAACACATCCTTCTCGGGATTATAAGATGCCATGAGGAGCGCACCATACTTTCCTCCTCTTCTACCTCTACCATGGAACGCGCCTACAACCACCAGGTCAACTGTGTCTATCATCTCGCTCTTATAGTCCCGCTTGTACTTTATCCAGAGCCATCCTCTTGTACCAGCCTGGTATATGGAGCGTTCATGGAGGGCTTTCACCATGACTCCTTCGGCACCATCCTCAATAGCCTTGAGGAAGAACTTCTCTAGCTCTTCAGGATCGCTTGTCTCGATGTATTCAGCTAGTCTGAACACGTCTGTTTCCTCGATTATTTCTTTTAGCTTCTCTCTACGAACTGGCAATGGCTTCATAGTATAGTCTTCACCATCAGCATATAGTAGATCAAAGAGGAATACTTTTACCGGGTACTCCTTGATCGCTATGTGTATGTCATGTTTCCTCTTTCTATGCATTAGCTCCTGGAAAGGCCTTAGCTCGCCTGTCTCAGGATCATATGCTACGATTTCTCCCTCAACGATGGCCTGCCTTGCCTTTATGTGTTTTCTCGCGTACTCGACAACGTCCGGATACTGTCTCGTTATGTTTTCTAGTCTCCGAGAATATATCCAGATCTTGTCGACGTCCTTATGTATTTGTGCCCTCTCACCATCATACTTATATTCTATATAGGCTTTTCCACCAATTTTTTTGAGCATCTCCACCGGGTCGTTAAGCCTCTCAGCAAGCATAGGTCTGATCGGTATGCCTACCTGGGGCTTTATATTCTTCAACGCATCTATTCCTTGGGTTGCAAGTATTTTAGCGACATTACCCAGGTCTGCTCGGAGGTTATATGCTCTCTCAATGACAGGCCTCGCATGAACCCCTCCACCATAGACAATAGCGAGAGCATCCATTATTGTCGCGTCTCCTATACCGAGCCTTAGTCTTCCCTCGACAAATCTAACAATGTACTTAGCCTCCTTCGGTGAGGCCTCGCTAATAAGTCCTGCAAGTAATTTTAGCTTGATGTCCCTACTTCCCTCTCCTTGGGCCATAGCGACCCTTGTCAACGTCTCATATACGCGGAGAACCGTGAGTTCGTGACGTACTGATACGAATGCTAGGATCGAGGCTTTTGACATTATCTTCTCAGCTTTAGCTCTGAGTTTTTCGGTTGCCTTCCCTAGATCGCCTAGGGTCTTATAGAGCTTTTCCACTTCTGACTCAGTAGAATTGGTTGCTAGGGCTATCGCCTTTATGAGCATCTTCTCTCCTATGCCGAGCTCTGGCATACCGTACCAGTCAGGCCAAAGCTTGCCTTGTAGCAGATAGACAACCCTATCTATGATAGCTGGCGGTGTTTGCTTGAATAGATTGACAAGCAGAACTGTCATCTGGGTTCTCGAGGATATGACCTCTATTTTTTCGAATGTCTCTGCCAGTATCTTAAACGGCATATCGTTCTCTGTAGATACTGCTTTCTCACTAGCCATTAAGCTCACCTATTATTATTCTTGTTTTTCAACCCATAAAAGAAGGAGGTACTATTACAAAGGACACATTATTTGAACAGATCAACATCTAAGCGGAAGTTATTATAAAGGCTAGAAAACACTATAACTATTTTAGACCGATGAAGATACCCGGCAAAGATGAGCCATGCTATGATTAATCAGTGTTACACTGAGGATGAACCATGAGGTTGCCCACAATATTCTCATACATGTTTCCATTCCTCCTTATACTGTCAATGCTGACACCATTTACCATAGTATCATCGCTCAATGTTTACCCCATACGTATAGAGAAAATATACCTTGCTGCGGTAACCAGCAATAATACAGGGATCGTAATCCCTGTGACAATCAAGGTATTTCCCGGCAACGGTAACGTTCAGATCGTTGATCCTGGCGGAAAAGTCTCCACATCAACGATTTTATCGATCAAGTACGCATTAAGCCTAGCATCGATTATGACAGGTAGAGAAAAATCCTCATATAACTACGAGATAATTTTCCCAAAAGACACTGAGATATCTGGGACAAGTGCAACACTACCCTTCACACTGGTCTTCGCAGCGATATTGACTAATACACCTATTCCAGAAGATTTCTCCGCAACAGGAATATTGATGCCAAATACTATTGTGGGAAATGTCTCAGGCATTGATCTAAAGTACGAGGCAACATTTACAAGAAACATACAACTATTCCTCGGACCCTACATAGAGAAAATACCGGGCACTAACTACATATCTGTTGTAACTGCTTACGATGCATACGATACCATAACAAAAACAAAGCTTCTAGGCTCTACCCAGGAGATCATTGTACCAAGAACAATTAATTATCAATCATTCTTTGTTAATGCAACGAAGGAGTTTTTGAATCTGACAAGAAATATATTATTTCTCTTCCCTGCAGGATATGCTAGTGAGGCGTTGAAATTCTACAAGTTAAGCGAAAAATACTCCAATAAAGGGGATTGGTATACTGCGGCCAGCTATGGCTTTAGATCATATATTGACGCATTATCCGCATACGCTATTTATCTCGAGGAAAGAGCGCCTACGAAATATAAGGAGCTACTTGTACGTGTCGAGAAATGGTATGAGGGTAATTATACCCAGGCAATCAATGATTTGAACAGGCTTGGTAATTATACATATAGGCATTTAAATCTTTGGAACATTGACATATATGTTAATACTTTCATTAGATATTCTATAGCAGAAGACGCGTACCAATCATATAAAGCTACGGATTCTCCCCTCCAAATAGTGCTTGCCCTAGCAAGAATCATAACAGCCGAACAATGGGCTAGCATTCCATTAATGGAGAAGAAAATGATCAGCTACGATACATTGTTGTCAGCCTACAAGACCTTATATGCTTTCACAAATATTACGATAAACTACTTTGCGAGTATGAAGTATATCAGCAACCAAGCAATAAACGTTCTATCCGCAATAAACCACATAAATAATGATCTCATTAAATTGGCTAAGCTAGCCTACATTCAGTATCTACTAACATCGGATCTCCTCTCCTTACAACCCCCGGTCTTCTCGCCATATTTGACTCCAGAATACATTGTTGAGCTCAACAGGACTGTTTCAAGAATTGCCAATTACCTCCTATATAAGTCAGGAACACCTATTCTATCGGCATTAACAACGGTTGATGTCGGCAGAACATATGCTGTTGAGATGGAGAACCTTACAACAATAGATGGTCTCCTAATATCAGAGCTCACATTATTAACAATGTACAAGGCATTATATATGGTGCCTGTGTATTCATGTATTTTGTGTAGTGGTCAAACTACTTACCTACCACAAGGATCGGGGGCAACGTCTCCTCTGGTCTCTCAGATGATATCTTATATTATAGCCGTAATTCTCATATCGCTGGGAGCGTTCCTCGCTGGCTTCTCGATTAAGAAGTATTACGGTTAATTAACCACTCAAAAAATCAAGAATAGTGTGCCCCTTCTTGCCCCTGCTCGTGCTTTCTTTTCCTCTCTTGATTTCCTCGACAATTCCTTTGAGAATTTCTTTGAAGTCTTTTATTATCACGGGTTTAAGCCTAGGGTAGTATAGGGCAGCTGCGGGATGATATGTCGGCATAATATTGAGCTTAACCCCGTATAGCTCCACCGAGAATACCTTACCATGCATTCTGGTCATGCCGCTCCATTTTACTCCAGCGTCACCTAATAACGTTCTACCAGCGTATCTTCCCAAGGCGACAATTATCTTGGGCGAGACGAGCTTGATTTGCCTTACCAGGTAAGGCTTACACGCCTCTATCTCGTCGGGCTCAGGGTCTCTGTTGTTTGGAGGCCTACATTTTAGGATATTCGTAATAAATACATCTTCCCTTCTAAGCCCAGCCATTGACAATAATTCCGTAAGGAATTGCCCAGCAGCTCCGACAAATGGTCGTCCTGTTTCATCCTCTTTACCACCAGGAGCTTCTCCAACAAACATTATCTCTGCATCACATGGACCTTCGCCGGGCACTGGGTTCCTTCTCGTTTTATGAAGCTTGCACTTCGTACATCTCATGATCTCCTCTATTATTCTATTCCATTCCTTAGAACAACTCTTGTTATCTAGTCTCAACTTCGTGGACACCAATAACAGTATTTGTTTATCGCTAGAAAATTTTATGGTGTCAGGAAGAATATAAGAGACTACGAGGTGCTACTTAGTCCGATGATGTACAAGATGATCATTATTAATTCGGATTTTACGAGCAAACTTGGACTTAAGAAATACAGGGATGCTGTTGATCCTACTGAGATTTATGATATTATAGGTGAAGCAAACGCTGACTACTACATCATAGTGCCCGACATACTCTATCCATACAAACGAGAT
>JALSQP010000028.1 GCA_026985375.1 Desulfurococcales archaeon
AGGAAGGCCTTTATCAGGTCTGGGCTGGTAATGTTTATCTTTGCGGTTATCTCGGGTTTCTCTACTTCAAGAGGTGCATCTAGAAGCGCGATCTTAGCATTCTCAACTCTCTTCGGCATACCTGGATGAACTACTTCCTTGTCAAGGACAATGCCGTAAATTAATTTTGAGTCTAGGATGCTTCCTCCCTTCTTCTTCTCGATCTTCACATCGTCAATCCTGAACTTTAATGTTCCGTCGGGCTGTTCCTCCGCGACTGTTAGGGCTGCGTCAATGGCCATGTTGGCTAGCTTCTCCTCAATGCTTCCCTTACCAATATACTTGCTTGACACGGCTGTGTCAACGATCTTCCTAAGCATTGCCCTATCCTTTGGGTTTACCTTGATAGCTAATTCATCAATTACTCTTAGTGCTTCTTTCATAGCCTTGATATAGCCCTCGATTATAAGTGTCGGGTGAATGTTCTGATCTATAAGCTCTAATGCCTTACCGAGAAGAGCCCCCGCGAATACCACGGCTGTGGTTGTACCATCCCCCACCTCAGCGTCCTGGGCCTTTGCCACTTCAACGAGTAGTTTGGCAGCTGGGTGCTGGACTTCCATCTCCTTAACAATTGTTGCACCGTCATTAGTTACTGTTATGTCGCCGAAGCTGTCTACTAGCATCTTGTCTAGCCCGCGTGGTCCCAGACTTGTTCTCAGGACTTCTGCTAGTGCCTGTGCAGCCATGATGTTTGCTCTGAGAGCTTCACGGCCAGTAGTTCGCTGAGCTCCTTCTTTGAGGATAAGTACAGGCATTCCATAAAGGCTCATGCTCATACACCTCTCACGTCAGGTTCTCTAGATACATTTCCCTTGAGTATTGAGGGGACCGCTTCTATATAAATTTTACGTAGGAACTTCTAATACTTAGATCATGAAAATAGGCGAAAATGGGAAAATTGATCATAGGTGTCAAAAATGGTCAGGATTGAGCTAGACACAGTACTGGACATCTACAGGAAGTATTTTGATGAAGACCTCGATATATATAACGCAAATAGATTCCTAGCACTTGTGGGTGAGCTCTTAGCTCACCTAGCAAACACAGATAAACTAGAACTAAATGAATTGAGAGATATAGCCATGAAAATAAGAGATGCGATCGTTGATATGGGCGGAGAAATAAATCTCTATGTAATGGAGTTATTCGGAATACTTGAGAATGCTGAATCACCTAATGATATAAAGGAAGCACTGGATCTCTCTCGCAGACTATTCAGGGAAGACAAATTCGAGAAATTGGAAGTCTAAATTTTTAACAAAACATTCCTGCCCCTGAGAACGCTTCTAATACCTCTTCTCAACACCATGAGATCAAGTTCTCTTCTCCCAAAAACACCCTGTTGTTCAAACACTATTTCCCCGTCAAGGAAGACCCTTATACAGGGAAGCGTATGAACACCATTAGATAATTCTGGTGTTTTCTTAACATTGATTCTAAGGACAAGTATTGATGGATCAACATGTTTTTCAACATCCTTTATTGTCGAGTAAAACTTTTTTGATTCCTCACTGTCTGGGTCAAAATACTCGACGATCACTACTCGATTAGCCTTAATTGCTCTAATAAAATCATCTCTTGTGTTTATCTCTATCAATACTGGACACCTGTTGAGTGTCTTACCCACGGCCTTAATATTCTTGTTTTCTCTTTCCCATTTCCTCGATTATTTTCTCGATGTCGGATTGACGCAAATGTACGGGATAATAAATCTTCTTCCAAGCCTCTATTCTGTACCTGGGGCTTTTAACATCGATTTCGCCCAATAAAACAAAACCTAGGTTCATTATATCATTTAGTTCGGCCAAGCTAGCATTTTTCACATATTCATCAAATTTTTCCTTGAAACTAAGCTTTTCTCTGATATAATTTTCAGATACTATATTGCCGCAAACATAACATATAAGATCCGGCATTATTGCTCTAAACCCGCATTTCGGACACTCTATGGGAGATGGACACCCATATTTCTCCCATAGGCTCTGTAGCATCATTATCAGGTCTTCCCTGTTCATATTCTTGGCCAACCTATATAGCCGTGGTATTTCTGGAATGAGTGCCCTGTCCCCATAGGCAACTATAAATTCTAATTGATCAGGAGTAGGATTACGTATTGATTCCAGCATTTTAACAGCGATGATCATATTAATTATCCGTCTATGTCTATTGATCCTCTTGATCAGCGCATCTATCTTAGGCTTATAGCTCAAACTAGTGATAATTGTATGCATAACCTCCTTGACTATTTCGTGTTGTATCCTTTCATCTATACCCAGAGTATCAAGTCCTAGGTACTCTGCTATGTCTTTGAAAATAGCCTCAGCATATGCATCTATATCGAGCTTTTTCCTCTTTCTTCCACGAGTTCTTTTCTTCTTCTCTCCTATTTTTCGAACTACGGCTCACCCCGCTGAAAATAGATAAAAGGAAAAGAATACAGGCCAGTAATTATCATATCCAATAGTATCACTAGGTATTATCCATAATTTTCAATATATTCTGATACTAAATAACTAATTAGCATTTTAGCAATGTAAGGTCTAGCGGCCAATTTTCTCACAATCTTCTTAAATCTTTCTGGGTTTTCATCACCATTTAGACTATCATCAATGATTTTTTCCGTAATAAATTCGAGGACATCTACATATCTCTCCGATAGATCTATCTTGTCTGAATAGTACTTTTCGATAACCTCTTCAATTATATCGCCAAGATACTGCTCTGCTAGATCAACCAGATACTCGAGCAAAGCTATTTCTGCATCCACTCCAAACACCCTTTACTCTCGTTGACCACTGTAAGTTTTAGCGTCCTTATAAATTGGTCTCCTATTTAAAGAGTTTGTAGATTAGCTGAGTTTTTTGAACTATGAAATAGTTTTAGGGGAATATTATGCTAACATAACATAGCGGGGGCGATAGTTTCAGTGGAGAGTCTCTCACCTATTATTAAATGGTTTAACAGGTTACATTTCGAGATTGTAGAGAAAGGGTTCCACTCGGCTAAAATAATTGTGTTTGTCGAGGGTTTTGATTCGGAGAATATTACATTGAAAACAGATGGAAAATATATTTATGTATATGCTTCTGATTATAATGGAAATACCTATAGCATGACATATAAATTGTGGTTTAAGATCACTAAGATAAAGAAAACGTTAAAGAACGGTATTTTAACGCTCGAACTGAAAGGGTCGAGGATTTTCTGGGTTATATAGTAACGATATAGTTTTCCAGCCCTTTCTCTAAATCAGCATCTCTACTTATTCTCAGGTACGCAGCACTTAAAATACCGTAAGCAGGTATCTTAGCATCAAATAATGTAACGACCTTTCCACCATGATTTATCTTATAACCATAATATGATGGTTCGTGCGCCCGAACAATATAACTTGTACCAGATAACTCCAACGTCTTCTCCGTGATCTTCTTCCCAAACATGTATCCTGCTCCACGCGGTGATTCCTGAACCGTAATATTGGATTCAATGGGATCGTTCCATAGGATCTCCTCTAGAACATTGTCATCAATACTAGGAACACCAACCGAGAACGCCTCTTCAAAGCTGCACGCTTCAAGAACGGTGGATGGTGGGCCTCCATGCAGAAATAGTATTTTTCCCGGAATTCTTGCTACTACAGGGAGTCTTTGGAACAGCCTAAAGATCAATCTATATATTAATATTCCCTTTTCTGTTCCATATACGCCTCTCAGAATCGCTGAGAAATCGTGGGGGTATGGCAGTAGTAGGGGTGGCGCTTCGTGATTGCCTCGCAAGGCTACTATTTTCTCCGGATATAGTGATTTTAGATAAAGTACTGCCGTTAACACTTCTAACTGTTGATCCCCTCTATCAACATAGTCGCCAAGAAAGATGATCTTAATGTTATCATGTACTAGTCTATCAAGAAGCTCTTCTGAGGATAGAATGTCCAGGAGAGTCCCGAAATCACCATGAAGATCACCAATCACATACAGTTCTTCATAATCAGTTATTTCGATGAAGCCTGGAGGACGATATATCAATCCACTATATGTTTTATCGATCTTTTCTGCAACATCTATGATTAAGTTAATTATTTCCTTGAAATCAGACATAATGTTTATTACTAGATTGCTAAATTCTATTTCTTCCAATACGAGCACCATCCACATTATTGCTGTGGCAAGCTATTCTTGGACTGGATAAACTAGTTTAACAGGAAATATTTCAACTTTAACATGGCTCGGCGAATCTATCGAGTATAGTTTTTCCCAAGCGCATATAGGATCTATCCATGCAACCAGGTACGCCCTAAATGGATCATGATATACTATGTCAAAAATATCTACTCCAACAAGTATTTTTTCATGGTAAAGCTTGAGTATAAAAGATACGGCTTTAGCCATTGATGGCGATGATATTCTTAGTATCACACGCATAGAGTTTCTAGGCCGTATAATGTATCGTTTATAGACAAGATTATTGAGGAGATGATTATAGTAATGATATTTTACACTATGAATGTTTGTTATACCTACTTCTCTCCATAAGGTATATAGATCAATATCATATTTGGAAAAATGTATATCTTTCAAAATCGTTATAGCAAGGAGCTCATCTATATCATCATAAACAGTACATTTTTCGCATACATCAAGCCCTAATCGTCTCGAAAATGTAAACTCATAGACTACTAGGGATTCAACTATTTTGCTTAATTCCATGACCTTGGCACTACCAGTATGAACCTTGGGCTCCAATGTTCTGAAAAAGTACATGAAGAAAGTTGGTACAGGGAATATTGAGAAGTAAATAAGGTCTGGTTTAGGAGTGATTTCATTAACATTGATAGTTCCAGTTCTTGCCATGGAGATCATTATCCATGACGGCTTTAATAAACAATGTGTGTAAACACCAAATGTTCTATGGAAGATCCCTTCTTTAAGCCCTGCATTCACTATCCTCGAGATCTTGACCTTAGAGACACCAAACTGGGAAGCTATTTCTGTTTGGGTACTTCCACTGTTAAGTTTTTCAACTATTAGCTCGAGAAGCTCTTTTTGATCAGGAAGCATATGCTAAGACCTTTCAATTATGTTAAGTGTATCCCTCATTTTATCTATTAGGTATTCTCCACAACCAATTATGCTACCAGAAACCTCCTCCTCGGTTTCCGTAACTCTGAATCCTGCTTCCTCGAGCTTGTCGGCTAGGGCATGCCTTAATCCCTCATTACGTCTGCGCAGGGAAATCCTCAACCTATTTTTATTGTTCTCATGTATTCTTATGGTCACTATGTTTCTTTCATCATTTGACACCGCATGAATAATATAGAGCCTGTTTTTCTTACCCATGAGATTCATTTCAGTAACACTCTGTATTCTTACCCTGTAACCTCTGCTTTCAAGGAGTTTACCCAAGGCTCTGCTAAGCTTATCATGTTCAGCGGCTACCATTTTCCTCACAGCCCCCAAGCTATAGGCTCGGCAGCGGCCAAAACTCAACATCTAGAAATAATCTATTATTTAGAAGAGTATTTAATGCTCAGCACGCTCGTGTTCATATCATTCACTAACGGTCATACTGGGGATATTCATCATCGTTAGAGGGGCTCCGACAAATGCCTTCTAATCATCCATCATTGTCGGGAGTACTCTTCATCGCCTTGAAAAAAGTTATCCTAGGACAGAATTAAGCTTGTCTCTCACTAATTTCGCGACTGTTCTCCCGTCTACTTTTCCACGGACCTTAGCCATGACTATACCCATGACTATGCTGAAGGCTTTCTGGGGCTTCGCCCTTATCTTTTCCCAGTTGTTTTTGATCGCTTCATCGATTATTCTGACTAGTTCTTCTTCGCTAATTCTCGCTAACCCCAACGCTTTTGCAGCTTCTCGTGCACTGACTTCCGGCTTTTTAGCAAGATAAGAGAGTATCTCAGGGATAGCTTCTTTTGCGATCTCCTTATTGGCAACTAAACCCATTACTTCATCAATATGTCTATCCTCGATGTTCTCTATGGGTACACCTTCTCCTTTGAGCATTTTCAACGTATTAGTTATTGTTGACGCTATAAGTGTTGGACTCACATATCCTCTGTATTTCTCCACTAGTGCTTCGAACAGGTCAAGTCTTAGATCGTTTAGTATCGTGGTTGCTAGTTCTTTGCTGAGACCATACTCCTTGATATATTTCTCGAGCTTCTTATCGAAGGGCTCAGGCACAAGTTCTTCTGCTTCACTAAGAAGCTTCTCATCAACTAATACAGGCGGTATGTCTGTTTCGGGATACATCCTGGCCGAGCCAGGCCTTGGCCTCATATATTTCGTCGTTCCATCTGGATTCGCTGCACGCGTTTCAGGAGGAACTCCCTGGAAAGCCATCTTGGCCCTCATAACTACTGCTTCCAGGGCTTTGGCCGCCTTATCTCGTCTATCAGCTACGAGGACAATTGCGTCTCTCTCCTTATTAGCGCCTAGCACTTCGTATAGCTTGTCTACTTCTTCCTGCGTGATACCATATGCTGGTAGCTCGTCTGTGTGGAATATTCCTCCTACTCCTCCCCATACACGGGCATAGTCCGCGAGTTCTGTTCCGAAGCGCCTACTAGGCTGTACTTCGCGACCTAGCAAGCCCTTGAATCCCTTGAGGACTACTGCGTAGACGCCACTATTCTCCCTCTGTATAGCTCTGCGTATGATCTTTGATTTTGTGTCACGGAAGATCTCGGACACGTCCTTAAAGTCGCTGACAATATCCTCTGGGGTAAGCCCTCTACCTTGTAGTTCATCCCTTATCTCGAGCAATGTTTTTTGTCTAAGAGCCTCATATGCCACGACTTTGCTTATGAGGTAGAGGTGTTGTACCCCTTTGATCTCTATTTTTTCGCCGCCACGTATGGATACGTTTAGGTCTTGCCTTATTGTTCCTAGGCCACGCTTTGCCTTGCCCGTTAGCCGTACAAGCTGCCCAATTTTGAAAGCTACTCTTTCAGCCTCATCAGGATCGTTTATATCGGGAGCCGTAGCGATTTCTATCAATGGTATACCTAGCCTGTCAAGCTTGTATTCAACGAATCCTTTGCCCTGGGATAGTTTGCGGGCCGCGTCTTCTTCGAGGCATAGTGTCTGTATACCTATCTTTTTCTCGCCATCATATAGATAGCCGTCGAGCGCTATGATCGATGTTCTCTGGAACCCGCTCGTGTTGCTTCCATCGATCACTATTTTTCTCATAACGTGTATCTCATCGACAATATACATGTTGAGCGCCTTAGCTACGGCGAGAGCAGTTACCAGTGCCTCGCGGTTAATCTCGTGGGGAGGCTCCTCATCGGCTTCCACAAGACATGAAGATGGCCTAGGGGCGTGGTAGAGGTATTTTACCCCTTTCCTCCACTCAAGGAGCGCGGCTTCATCCACTTCTCCTAGCTCGCTTCTTGCTGGCCTTAGTTCTCGGACGAACTTGTCCTCCGGTGCTTCTTCTACTAGTTTTGTTGGGCAATTACAGAATAGCTTATGCTTTGTATCCAGCTGTATGTGTATTTCGAGCCCTACTTTGAGGCCTAGGGCTTTGTAATCGATCATATTATCCACCTCGGGTAAAGATTAACGGTTAAACGTGGATTGATCTCTCCCTCGAAGTTCTTCAGCATAAGCTCACTTACTTTCTCCAAATCCATGGTATGCGAGCCGAGGATCCATGATAGTTTTACGTAGGCAGTTTCTGGTAGCATGTCACTACCCGGTATGACTCCTGCTTCTATGAGTCTACGCCCTGTACTGTATACATATAGATCTACTCTGCCGAAGAGGCACTGGCTGGTTATGACTACAGGTATTCCTTCTTTCCGCGCTTTTTCAAGCACAGGAATGATCCTATTAGCTATATGGCCTAATCCTGTCCCTTCCACTACTATGCCGTGATAGCCGTCATCGATAAGGTGTTCGAGTATGTCTGGATGCATGCCCGGATAGAACTTTATTAGAGCCACCTTGTCATCAAACTTGTTCATTAGCACTGGTTCTTCATCTTTATTCCTTTGATGCAGCACTCTTCCAATGATCTCGATTTTCTTTTCATCTGGAAAGACTCTCGCTATAGGTAGATCATTTATCGATTGGAAGGCGTCTCTTCTACTTGTATGCATTTTCCTGACCTTTACACCTCTATGTACGAGCGCGTATGTGTCCCCTGTTTCACCATGCATCACGACAACCGATTCCGCTATGTTGGCCTGAGCCGCTACTAGGAAAGCTGATTTAAGATTAAATGCTGAATCGGTGCTGGGTCTATCGCTACTTCTCTGTGCTCCGACAAAGACTATTGGGCCTGATTTTCTCCTTATAGCAAATGCGAGTGCAGCGGCTGTGTACCCCATAGTGTCGGTGCCATGAGCGATCACTAACCCGACTTTTCCTTTCTTGAACTCCTCATATACTTTCTCAGCCATAAGGGCCCAGTGGCTAGGGGTTAAGTCTTCGGAGAACACGTTTAGTATGACCTTAGCATCGATATATGCTGTCTCACCTATTTCTGGCACCCATTCAAGTAGTTCCTCGACAGTTAATGCGGGTTTCACAGCACCTGTTTCATAGTCGACTTTCGAAACAATTGTGCCACCTGTACTTAGAAAGGTGACATGGGGCAAGTTAGATCGTTGAACTATTTTAGGCTTTGTGGATACACGTTGTTCCTTCTTTGCAACAAGTTCTATCTTAGCGGTTTCATCTATTCTAACGCCAACATTGTAGCCGTTATCCAGCTTGATCACTATAATTGGCCTATCACCATAGAGTTTTTCGCGTGGCATTAATACTCCTTCAAATACTCTGTCGCCACGAACTATCTTTATCCGATCACCAACGTCGAGGCCCATATTTTTAAGGATATTAGCAATTCTGCCCTTATAGCCTAGATAAGCTTCATCTACACTATTCAATACGCTACACCCGGTGTAAATGAGTGTGGAGGCATAGTATTAAGAATAATTCTGATCACATCAGAACCAGTTAATTAAACTATGAGTAGGATATTTATGTTTCTGAGAAGTCAAGTTAAGAAAATCCCATGAACAGTCAGAGAATTCCTTAAACTGTTTCCTAAAACTGTTCCGAATAAATCGGTATTACGTCTACCTTTTCCTCCCCCTACCGCGTACCGCTTGCTGCGATGCCAGGATCACCCTACGTACATACTCCCATCTATTCCTCATCCTAGGTGGTTTGTTCTTTTTAGGCTTAGGCGGTATCTTCGGTGTCTGGCTCCTTACTTTTCCAGCCTTTGTAAGCGATCCGTGGCTTGGCATGGTTTTTCATCCTCCCTCTTTGGCTATTCTGGATTAATACCATATAAATCTTTATTTCTAAATCTCTAATAGACACAATGAATTACTAATGTGCTAGAATACGTTATAACTGGGTTTAAATAACCAGTAAAACCTACTGATCAATATAGGTCTGGTGATTGTGATGAAGAAGGCATATCTGGCTGAATCGATAGTAGGTGTATTTGTATTTGATGAGAACGGAGAGGTCGTAGCAAAGTCTCTTGCACCAAAGAATCTCGACGATAACGTGGAGTACCTTCTCAGGCTCGAGGAGGGGGCCGAGACTCCTCAGCTAAGAGAAGTATTGGAGCAACTGAAGGAGAAGGGATATACCCATATCGTTGTGGAGACCGCCGAGATCGGTAAGCATGTGTCGAAAGCGGGGCTGGAGCCCGAGGTACAGGTTGCTCACAAGGGCGCAATTATTCTACGAGAGAACCTGGCAAAATATGGTATCGAGAATGGTTTCGCTGAAGATGAAGAGAGCTTCTTCTCAACACTACATGAAATACTCATGGAGATGACGAGGAGAAAACTAAGGCGTGCAGCACAGAAGCGTGACATGTTAGCTGTCCAGGCCATAAGGACTATTGACGATATAGACAAGACAATAAACCTATACGTCGCAAGGCTTAGGGAATGGTATAGCCTCCACTTCCCCGAGCTAGATGAGCTTGTCAGAGAACATCTCGACTACGCAAAGATAGTCTACGAGCTAGGACACCGCATGAACATTACAAAAGAAAATCTGATGAAGCTGGGGTTCAGTGAACAAAAAGCCGAGAAGATCGCCGAGGCGGCTAAGAAGAGTATGGGCGCAGATCTAAGCGACTTCGACGTAGAGTACATCAGGACACTTGCAAGCATCATACTAGAGCTTTACAAGCTCCGCGAGACCCTCGAGGGATATATAGAGGCCATAATGAAGGAGGTTGCACCAAACATAACGGCACTCGTAGGCTCCAAGCTAGGAGCGAGACTCTTAAGCCTAGCTGGCGGTCTCGAGAACCTGGCGAAAATGCCTGCCAGCACAATCCAGGTATTAGGAGCAGAAAAAGCATTGTTCAGAGCACTGAGGACCGGTGGTAAACCACCTAAGCACGGCGTGATATTCCAGTACCCAGCAATACATAGGAGCCCGAGGTGGCAGCGCGGTAAGATCGCTAGAGCCCTTGCCGCAAAACTCGCTATTGCGGCCAAGGTCGACTTCTTCACAGGCAGATTCATCGGAGATAAGCTAAAAGAAGAACTCGAGAAGAGAATCGAGGAGATCAAGAAGCTATACGCGAAACCACCAGCTAGGAAGAAAGAAGAGAAACCCTCTAGGCCTAGACCCCCTAGAAAGAGGGGCAAAGGTAGGAGGAGAAGAGGGAGAAGGAGAAGATAAGGAGGTGATAGTTTATGTCCCAGGTCGTATCGGTTAGGCCTCATGACAAATATTACGGCGTATACATAGTTGAGCTGGAAGACGGAAGCATTAAGCTTGCAACAAAGAACCTTGTACCGGGCCATCGGGTTTACGGTGAACGATTGTTCAGATACAACGGTTTAGAGTACCGTGAATGGAATACCTATAGAAGCAAATTGGCTGGCGCACTTGCAAACGGCTTAGCAGAGCAACCGATAAGGGAGGGCCACAAAATCCTATACCTAGGAGTCGCCACGGGAACAACGGCTAGCCACGTATCCGATATAGTGGGACCAAAGGGCAAAATATACAGTATCGAGTTCGCACCGAGAGTCATGAGAGAATTCGTCCTAGTAGCGGATATAAGGAAAAACCTCTACCCCATACTAGGCGATGCACGTAAGCCTCAGAACTACAGACACTTAGTAGAAATGGTTGATGGAATATACGCTGATGTTGCGCAACCCGACCAAGCAACAATCGTTGCCGACAACGCTGACTTCTTCCTAAAGAATGGAGGCTACATACTATTGGCCATTAAGGCTAGGAGCATAGACGTGACTAAGGAGCCTAGCGAAGTATACAAGAGAGAGATCAACACATTAAAGGAGCGTGGATTTGAAATCATTGATGTTGTACACCTAGAACCATATGATAGAGACCATGCAATGGTCTATGCAAGATATAAGAGGAAATAACAATCATACAATAATAAAATAAAATATTTACCCTAATTTTAAGGTGTTTTTTATGCAGAATAAAAAATTAATTGAAGAAATCGTCGAAAACATTGTCAAAACCCTCAAGAAAGCCGGGTTTAGAGTAGAAATACTAACTTATCCTCAGAACCAAAGATCAATCGATATCACCGGAGCAAGGGATGATCTAAGAATAGTCATTAAGACTGTTATCGATGCACGTAACGTTTCAAATGTTGAGGTCAAAGACCTTGAAAGAGCACAACAAGCTTACAAAACATCACCACTAATCGTCGCAGAAAAACATGGGAAAAACGAGCTCGAAGCCGATGTTATCTACAAGAGAATGAATGTCAACGTGATAAGATGCGATACTCTCGAGCAAGTACTCCTTAAAGATGAGAAAGTATATGTTTACAAGTCGCATGGCGTGTACAGCGTCAGAATAAGCCCTGAGAAATTCAGGAAGAGAAGAATGGAGCTAGGATATAGTCTTGGCGAAGCCGCAGACCTTATAGGAGTCACAAGAAAAGCGGTTTATGACTACGAGCATAAAAGAACTAGCGTTAGTATTGAAACAGCCCTCAGAATCGCAGAAATTTTTGGTGAAGATGTCCTAGAGCCTCTCGAAATACTGAAGCCTGAGTTAATGCGTACAATGGAAGATGCCCCTACTAATAAACTTGAGGAAGAGGTCCACCATATAGCCAAGGAGTGCGGACATAGATTCTACAGGTTCATGAGAACACCAATAGACTTCGCATTATCAAGCAATAATAACGTGGTATCAATTACCTTGAAGACCAGAAACACTCGTGCATACCGGTTAAAAGTTAGAGAAAGCGAGCGATTATCGAGGATAATTGACTCCGAGCATATCATTATAGAGAATAGAGACGATATCAGGAAGCTCAAGGAAAGACTCGAATCAAACAAGTAACAGTGAATGAGAGATGACTGAGCGCCCCATATACATAATAACTGGACGTCCAGGCATAGGTAAGTCAACCCTGTTTAACAGAATAATCGAGTTTCTTCTTGAGAAAGGGATAAAGGTAGATGGTATCAGAACCCCCGAGGTGAGAATGGCGGGAAGAAGGATCGGTTTTAAAATAATCGATATATCCACAGGCAGGGAAACATGGCTTGCAAGAAAAGATGTTATTGGCGGAAGACCTAGGGTAGGTTCCTATTACCTATGCGTATCCGAAGCCTCTGAACTCGTAGAAGAGGCGCTAACTAGAGCGATCAGTCAAGCAGATGTTATAGGAGTAGATGAAGTTGGGCCGATGGAGCTTAAATTATCGGTATTCGCAAGACTACTAAGAAAAACCATAGACTCGAATAAGCCACTTATATTCGTAGTACATTATAGGCTCAACCCGAAATCCCTTGGGTTAAAAGGACATGTAAGGAAGTATATAGTCACCATAGAGAACAGAAACATGCTTGGCAGAAACCTACCGAGACAAATATACGAGGAGGTCAAAGATTATCTTGCAGAACAAAAGCATAGTTCACAGCTTTGAAACCATAATAAACGAAGGAAAAGCAAAACTGATAATACCTGATCCAAAACTGTACCGCAGACCCGACGGCAAATACGAGCCTTCATGGGCTCCCGTATTCTACAACCCAATAATGAAGATAAACAGAGACATAACAGTAACTACAACAAAAACCTTGCTTGGAAAACGCTTCTTCTTCGTCGAGCCTCTTTCAGGGACAGGAATTAGAGGAATTAGACTTGCTCTTGAATCCGGCGGCGAAGGCATAATCAATGATGTAGATCCTATAGCGTATTATTACATGCGGCGAAATATCGTCTTAAATAGGGTTGAAGATTTAGTTTTACCCATGAATAACGAGGCAAACACTCTCCTTAACAATTTAACCTTTACTGGAATACCAATTGACTTTATAGATATAGACCCATACGGCTCGCCCGTCCCATTTATAGATTCTGCTTTTAAACCACTAGCAAAACATGGTCTCATAGGTGTAACAGCAACTGATACCGGGCCTCTAACATGTAGTCATAGAAATAAGGCCCTACGAAGATACTGGATAAGATGCTACAAAGTAGATTTCGAGAAAGAGCTCGGGTTGCGAATACTGATTGGTAATATAGTTGCAAGGGCTGCAAGTCAGGATCTAGCACTCTATCCTGTTTTAAGCTATTATCATCAACATTACTATCGCGTGATGTTTAAGGCCAAACGCGGTGGGCTAGAATCTTATCGGGTAATAGATAATTGTATTGGGTATATACAGTATTGCCCAGGCAATCTTGAGAGATGCTATTCGAAAGAACCTGGAGAAACATGTATAAGGTGCCAAAAACCAGTTGTGCTCGGCCCCCTCTGGATTTGCGGGCTCTCTGATTCTGACGAACTGCCTAGTATAAGAAGAGCTTTGACAGAGATACATGGTTACGATAGGAAGGCCCTTGAGATACTTGATCATCTACTTATGGAGTCAAAAATACTAACACCATATATCAGGTACGACATACTGTTTGGTAGAGCTAAGAAAAATATGCCGAAGATCAATGATCTAATCGAAAAACTCAAGAGTAAAGGGTATTACGCTACGAGAACACATTTTGACCCTAGAGGAATAAAGACCGACGCGCCCATAGAAGAGATTATCAATATGTTTTAACAAATTACATTTTATGTTTTAGCTTTTTTACGAGAGATCTCTATTTGTATCCATTCCGTCAATAAATCACATGTAGTTGGGTCAAAGTATCCTCCTTGATAACATTTATCTATGTTTGGGCAAATCATGCATGGTATGTCAAAGTACTTGCGGAAATCAATAATGGGTCTGCTCGGTTTTTCCTTCGTTTCTATAGGCTTGGGTATAGCGATAACACGGTATGTTCTTCTTCCACCGTATATTATTGGTTCACGTTTAACATAACCAAGCGTCTCTAGCTTTTTGAGAACCCTTGAAGCATCACGACTTGTTATTTTTAGTTCTTTCCAAAGAACATTCTGTGGCACACCTTCTTTACCCTTGGAAAGAACATACTTGTATATCTTCTTGTCAAGTTCTGTTAATTCTTTCGGCAAACTTATCCCCTTGGCAAACTTAGTATCATGTTAAAACATACATTATTGGATCTTGTATCATCATTCTCGTTAACCAAGTTATTAGTTCAATCAAGAAGAATATATTTCTATCCCAGTGTAACTCCCGAACTAGAAGTGTTAAAACAGTATCATAAAATATTCAAATAAATAAATAAAATTCAGTCATTACATTTTTCATAATTAACAAGCGACCAGTATGTTCTTCAAAGTTCAACAGTTATATCTATGTTATCTATTAAGTCGCTATACCTGTTTCTAATAGTAACGTCTGTTACTTCTGCCGCGCTAGCAACCTCAAGCTGTGTTCTCTTCTCATCCAATAAGATGGATGACACATAGACAGCAGCTGTGGCTAATCCTATAGCACTCTTACCGTTGTTTAATTCTAATTTCTTTGATAAGTTTATCAGATATGCGGCCAGGAATCTCGCTTTATCTGATAATCCTAATTTATGCGTCAAATAGGGTACAAAGAAGGCAGGATCGTCTCTCTTGATCATCTTATTAATGTCACTTATGGCCTGGTGTATCCTCTTCTCCGCATGCCATAGGTCACGATAAGATATGCATGCTTCTTTAGCGAATAGTTTGGCTGATTTAAATATTCCATGAACCTTATATGCAAGATATATTGATGCAGCTGCCATTATTTTGAGGGTTTTGTTTTTATAGTTTTTACCTTGGACAGCTCTTTGGAGGATATTTCCAGCCGTTTCCGCGACATATTTTGGGGGCTTAAGTAGGCGTACATAGTCATTCAAGTGTCTTAAGGCACGCTCGACTATCCGGTCCTTTTTTGTTACTCGTGCTTTCTTCTGTATCCTCCTGATCTCTCTCCATTTCTTGATCGTTTCTTTATCAGTTGTACGTATTCCACCAACAATGGTTGCACCTAGTCCTCCATCATGTACCCTATTGGTATACGCGCCACTTGTTCTTCTCACTACTAGTTCGTTTTCGAAGAACCTGTAGTCTCTTCCAACATCGATGACACGATCATCTATTACTGCCCCACATTTGGTACATACGTATTCATGGGAGTCAGGATCAAATATAATCGAAGAACTACCACAATAGGGACAAACCATATCGGTGTGCTCATATTTCAAAGCTATCACCGTTCAGAAAAATCTTATCTCCTACGCGAGCGGGGCCTCCCCCTCCCCTCTCCGCGCTTTGCTTTCCTACCTTTCCTTCGTAGGAACCTCTTGGTTCTTTTCTCCACGTAATAATATACAGGCCCTGTTCCGATGAATTCGATAACATCTTTTGATTCCGGCTTTATCACTACAAATGGCTGGTCAACTCTGCCAATAACGTCCACAATTTTGCCGATTCTCTTAAGATCTTTATCATAAGCTATGTGTCCCACAAGCCTTCGCGGATCCTTGATCATACTCCTGGCGATTATTAGACCGTCCCTGGTCTTGCTTATTATATACCCCAGTTTTTTCATCAGAATCCACCGGGGAGGTAATACTCCGGTATTTACTTTTAAATCTAAGATAGTTAAGAGTAAGGTCTCTTCAAAATCTTGACACGTTCATCATAGGTATTACTAGCTTCTTATAATATATGATTAAAACAGATGGTAATACCATATTGAATACTTACCTTAATAGTACTAATTTAATACCAATAGGTATTACTATCTCTAGTACTTTTCTCTTAAACGCTTAATCTCAGAAGCAATAAGCCTAAGAGTATTGAGCTTACTACCTCGTTTCAGAACAACTACTCGTTTATCCGTACTCCACCATTCACGGGGATAGCTTGCCTCTTCAACTTGTGGTTCCAGTGCTAGGTTTTCAGCGGCCCTAACTATTTCATCTATTTTAGGATTAGGGACTGCATCTTCTAGGGATATTTTTCGGCCCAGTTTTCGTGTTTTCCTAGAATCTATATAGTTAGGGTAAACAACTATTCGTTTTCCTTCGTATTCACGACTCATTTAGAGGCACCAACACACATCAATTGTCCGCCAAATATTATTTTGAATAAAGATTGTTTAACCAGTAAATAAACGAGTATGGATTAATGTAATAGTATCTTTTACTCTCTCTTTATTAGAACACCGTTAAGAACACCATCTTGGCCGGGTCTTGAGGTGACCCGCACTAGTCCTATTTCCGTCCTTACAATCGTTCCCTTAGTGATATAGTTTCTTCTAGCCAGCTGTGGATTCGAAGGTGTTTCGACTACCTCGAGTATTCTTAGTTTTCTGGCTTTATTCTCTCTTGGTATAGCTACGTTTATGTATGTGGCTTTCTTGAGTCTAACCTTTATGTTTCCTCCTCTAACACGTATGATTTTGCGCTTTTCAAACGGACCGAGCTGTGTTTCTGTCGGTGGTCTACCTAGTTCGTACTTTCTCTTTAGACGGACCATTATCTTTCGTCCGCCAGTCGGCTTCTTTAAATCATTGCCCTGATACCATGACATTATCTATACACCTCCTAAGTTAGAGTTGGTTAGTATTTATTGTATTTTAAGGATTTCTTCCAACTTTTCTAAACCAGGTAGTTTAGAGAACTTCTCCGGGTTCATAAAGGGTATAAGAGCTGATAGGGTTGCTTGATAACTTAGGTCTATCCTAGTGATGTATCCGTATGTATAGTAGCCAATAGCACCTATGTTACGCCTTATACTCGTTAGCCCTGATTCTCTAGCCATTATATCAGCTAGTTCTTCTCCCCTAACCAATTCTTTACAATACCCAAGAGGTAGCGGGAAGAAGAGACTAGTGCCTATACTGTATTTGTCCCCATGTATTATCACAGCCACCTGGCCGCTGTGACAATAATCACCGGTTATCTCGATTATCCCGGCTTCCAATCCTACTGCAAAACAATCTGTTGATGAGCACTTCTTATATGACTGGTATGCCCGCTTGACTGCGCCGTAAACTATTTCATTAATTCCTATGGGTTGAGGTTTAAGACCTTCTATTCTAACTGTATATGTTCTAGTCCCGCCTATGGGTCTGAAAGCTTTCTCGATACCAATTATTTTCGCAGGGTTTTCTGTCCCGATGTATATATCTATTATCTTTTCCATAAGAATCCCTTAGTTCAATATGTTTTGTTCAAACTATTTATATGGGGGTCTATTCCTAGAGTAAAAATTGAGTATTTGTAAAGTATTAATACTTAGTTCTCAGCGTCAAACAAGGGATATATCATGAAGACTATTAAGGGAATGCTTTTCAAGATTTACAAGGTGATATCAAAACCCGTTTACAAACT
>JALSQP010000029.1 GCA_026985375.1 Desulfurococcales archaeon
CGTATCAGTTTATCTCTCTCATGTGGGGTCATGTATGCTGGGCGTGGTATGGCTTGTCTCTTACTTTTCCAGTCCTTTCTAGGCTCAATATTCTCCAGCTTCTCGATTATGAGTTTTGAAACATATTTTCCTATTGCTGGTGCGGCTGTGAGGCCGGGACTCCTGATCCCGGCTGCTTCTACGAAGCCCCAGGGCTTTTCATGGAATCTTATGATGAATGTCCCGGTGCTGGGCTCTGGTCTTAGACCAGCAAATGTTTTGATAACCCTGTTTCTATGCGGTAGTTTCCTCAGTATCTTTGATGCCATCTTATAGATGAGGTCAAAGCCTTGACGCGTTGTCATATTCTCTTCTCTTGCTTCTTCCGGAAGGTCTTCGGCTGTCGGTCCTATGAGTAGATTGCCATCAACAGTTGTTATTGCGTATACTCCTTTCGTCTTGGGAGTTGGGGCTGTGTGGAGTATCTTGTTAGGTTTGACGTCTACTCTGTCACTGAATAATAGATACTGTCCCCGCCTTGGATGTATACTGTAATCGTCTATGCCGGCCATTCTGCTTATCTTATCAGCATAGAGTCCTGCAGCATTAACAACAATATCGGCTTTGATCCTACCCTTACTGGTCTCCAAAGCCACTACTTTGCCTTCTCTTACAATGATGTCTTCGACCCTGGTACCCAGGAGGAGCTTGCCTCCATTGTCAACTATGTTCTCGGCAATAGCTATCGCGGCCATCATAGGATTTATGGTTCCGGCCGTGGGGGCATATAGACCCCCGATCGCGTCAGGGTTAATCCATGGTTCAAGTCTCAGCATTTCCTCTCGATCAACTAGCCTTACTCCAGGAACACCTATCCTATAAGCATAATCTATGTATTTGTAGAGACCCTTGAGCTCCTCATCGTTTGTCGCCACTATTATCTCGCCGGGCCATTTGGCTGGTATCTCGAGTTCCTCCACCCATTCATACCATAAATTGTGGCCTTCAAGACATAATTTTGAGCGGAGAGGGTGTTTGTCCGGGTTTTCCTCGTGGCAGGGATGTATGATTGATGTATTAGCTTTTGTCACACCCCATCCAACATCGGGTTCCTTATCAATAACAATGACTTCTAGACCCCTGTATCTTGTCAGCCATCGCGCGATCGATAGCCCGGTCACGCCTGCACCGATAACTATTACTCGGTACAATGTTATTACACCGTAACATCGTTATTATTTAATTAGAATAACTCCTTCATCAGAAAAATTGTTTTCTCCTATGGGATCCTCTTGGGAATTATACCTATTCTTTCAAGAAGAGGCGATAGGAACATCAGCGTCGGAGAACCGATAAATAACATTGGTACGATATTTCCGAAAAACCATGTTCGTGCGAAGACGTATGGATCAGTATATAGATGTAATCCAGAGACCAAAACCATGAATGTAGCCAATAAAGCACCTAAAGCATTATTTACAAGAACCCCGCTCCACAGAAAGTGGATCAGGCTCCGTAGACTCCTTAGCGCTGGATCCAGGCCTAAATTCTTAAAAACAAGATATGGTATCAGACCTTGAACTATGTTCGAAGGCAGGTAAATGAAGGAAATAATTAAGGGAGCGCCAGCATAGGTGTTACTTATAAATGGAAAAAGAGCGCCCACGAGAACCCCTAAGGCACCGAGCCATATCCCGCCAGCAACCTGAACGACTATTGCAGGCCAGAAACCCGTCACTCCTAAGCCAAGAGGTAATGATATACTGCCTATAGTTCCGAGAAAAGCTCCCAGACCAAACAAGATTATCGCTAGTAGAATCTGTCGCTTCTTATACACCTAATACCACCAATTCAGTGTAATAACTCATCTCTATTACATATGGCATTAATACTTGGTAAGTAATTATACTGTATATCAACCTAAAAAACCAATGCAAGAATAAAGATATGTACTACGATGCCTAGGTTTTAAGGTTTTTCAAAGATTTTAACATGATCAGGGTGCCCAACAATTATTTTGTCCGCCAAACCTATGAAAAAGCCCGTCCCTATGACTCCAGGTGTTCCACATAGAGCCTTTTCTAGCTCGGCCGCATTAACTGGTTTATCGAGATGAACATCTATTATAGCACCTCCTGTATCACTGATAACCACGCCATATTTGCCTCCTCTGCTCCTTCTTATGTCTGCCCGGAGCCCCAGTTCCATGATCTTTCGATGAACGAAGAGTAGCGCCTCAGGTAAAACTTCCACTGGCACTGGATGTTTCTCACCGAGACGGCTCACAAGTTTTGTATAGTCTACAATGAATATTCTTGTTCCGGCATTATAGGCCAATATTTTCTCGAGGACATGAGCTGCCCCGCCGCCCTTGATCATGTTCATTTCGGGATCTACTTCGTCTGCTCCGTCAATATATATGTCGATTTTATCGATAGTCGTTGTACTAAGAACATTGAAACCATGTTCTCTGAGTTTTAGGGCGGTGTCTATGCTTGATGCTACAAAGACCCTGTCATGGAATAGCTCTCGTTTTTCACTTAAGAGCTGGATGAATTTTTCGACGGTGGAGCCTGTTCCTATACCTATAATTCTGTGGCTCGGAAGTATTAGTCGGAAAGCATATTTTGCAGCCATAAGCTTGGCTTTCTCGACTTCATCCAACCCGTTCACCACTAGATCTTAATGCTTCTTCATATTTTAAAGAACCTCCTGTTCAACTAGGAGAGATCTTTATAGGGCCAACATATATCGTTCTGTCTTTCTTTTTAGAAATCCAGACATGTTCTCTACATATTATATGATAGTTTTCAACACATATTTTTAGCATGGATAGGCCCGATATAATTAAGAATATGCAGGTGTCATCGTTCTTACACGGAATCCTTATCCCCCGGATCCTTGATAGGTCAACGAGGATTTCGGGGACTTTATCAGCAGGTATGTCCAAGTGAGTATATTTTGCCTTCATATATCTTTTGGGATGAAGAATAGCATTAGTACAATAGGTCTTATCCTCATAGATTATCCTAAGTATGATTTTCTGCTTCTTCGTCTCCAATGATTAATACCCGGTATGAATATGAATTAGTATTATGAATAGATAAACATGGTGTTTATATCTACTGGTGAATAGAGATTGTTCGGGACTAAGAAGTGTGTCTTGATACCCTGCTATAAAGCCAGGATAGCGGAAAACTATTATCTCCTCGACGCTTATTTCATGGATAAAACACTAATACCTGCTCGGAGAACCCTCATGATATACCCTGTCGGCGGCGAATCCAAAGAGAATGAGTCCATCAGGCCTGCATATACTGGCGATGAAGCTCTGAAGCTATTGCTTGACGCGTATAAGTGGTGCCTTGATAAGAAGAAAGAGATAGCCGTTAGGGCAGTTAAAAGAATGGGAATGCAGCTGTTCTGGCCTACTGGGAAGCTTAGAGACACTGTTTATTATGGTATAGATGAGAAAGAGATCAATGGGGCGCTCTATATTATTCTGAATACTTTCGGCGAGAATCCATTAAAAGTATCAACCAAGATTATCGAGCAGGTCTACGTGCCTGTCACTGCCAAGATAAGGTCAGATGAGATAAAAGGGTTTTCAAGCGAGAACATGTTAATACATAGGAACTACATGTATCTCTACAGGATCGACGAGGTTTTCAGAAGAAACGCTCGAAAATTATTTCTTGGCGAGGATTTTGCTGAGCATGAGGAAGAATGATGCTTCATTTGACTGCTTCATATCATTTCTAATCCTTGTGATGAGCTCACGAAGTATTACTCTGTATTTCTCTAATGTTTCTCGATAGTGTTCCCTGAACCAATAATTATCTTCGGGTAGTAGCCCATACAGCGTCGTCCTCAATGATTCCAGCATCAGAGGCTTTTCTCCCATGTACTCCGCCGCGGTCATAATACAACTATATTCTCTCCTAACACTGTTTATCCAATGATAGCCTTCATCACACCTATTGATATGATGATCTATTATAACTTTGTCCGCATAACTAATCATTCGCTCCAGGTTCTGTCTTGCCCTTGCCATTAGATCATTAACCATTCCTTTGTCGTGCATGTAACGGTATATGGGTGGACCATCGGTCACGACTATGTCTGGCCTGATGTTCCTCACTAGACATATGATGCCTTCAACAAGTAATCCTGTATCACTGAGATGAAGCACTGATAAATCACTATCGATGTACACAGCGTATACTCCAGAATGACTGAGACTATGAGGATAAGAGCCATAAATTTTTGACTGGACCCTTTCAGCCGCTCTCCAGCGAATCGTTATTAGTTTCTCACGGTATATCTCGCGTATTTTCTCGAGCATAGTTTTCTCCTTCGTGTTAAGTATATGAGGTGAAGGCGCTATGATCTTTTTCTCACCATTATGGTCTAGCACGTATAGATCTAGCTGGAAGGGATTAGCGTTATAGATGGGTATGTGATCACCATGCATATATGTGAAGACCACGTAGTCAGCAATCCTCCAAAACTTTGCTATTTCTGAGCGAACGATATCTCCTACAACTGCTTGTAGTGGATGAGGATGTAGTCCCCACCGAGTATACTCTAGGGCCACACCCAGATCGATTAGTATATTATGGCCATCGATCTCTACGTAGCAGGACAGGCCCCTGACACCTAGGCTCTCCGTTCCCAGTATATGCATCCTCGTCATTCCCTGTCGCCGATTGTTTCAAAA
>JALSQP010000030.1 GCA_026985375.1 Desulfurococcales archaeon
TTTGATAATTTAAAATATGATGTTAAACAACTCTTAGCTCCAGGCGATAGGGTTGTAAGCCTTGTTCCTCCCGGAGTAGATCCGCACAGCTATAGTTTGAGACCGCAAGACATTGAGTTGTTGAAGAAAGCTGATCTAATTGTATCTACTGGTCATGTTGCGTTCGAGAAACAAATAGAGAAAATGATCAAAGAAGGAGTCATAAAGGCAGAAATGATCGAGATACCGGACATACCAGGCATTAAGTTACTGAATAATCCTGTTACAGGAGAACCTAATTTACATATGCCAATCTATGATCCATATAATTACATTATATTTATATCTAAATTAGCTCACATTATGGCAGTTCTCAGACCGGTCATGAAAAATGTATATATCGAGAAGGAAACACAAGTTGTCGATAAAGTTATCGAGATAACATCGAGCACTAAGAGAATGACAGGTGTCGGTGTCGGAGAAGCACCACCAACACAATATGCTGTCGAGTGGATAGGGCTCAAGATAGAATACCTCGTATTGATCCAGCCAGGGGTACCAGCACCTCCATCGTTTCTTAAAAAAATTAATGAGCTTGCCGAGCAACACAAGATAGGCTACGTCGTAGTAATAGGGAACAGCACTAGTCCAGCCCACAAACTCCTCCTTAACTTGGCAGAGAAATACGGTCTGAAAACAATAGTTGTTCCAAGTCCGACGTCTCCCTCAAGTATTCTCGATAAGCTCGAGTATATCGTCCAGGAGATTAATTCCTCCATCACTACGAATACCCCGATTAACCCGATTAGCATTCACTACGAACAGCTTCCAACTAGTCCTGCACCTATACTACTCGGAATATGCGTTGGATTTGTAACAGCATACTATGTCTTAAGGGAGGATGAGAAGAAATGAAGCTTGAATTACTAGTAGTTCTTCTGATTGGTATATATGCTATCCTTCTCTCGATAACTACTAGTTGGGTATGGGTAGCCGTAATGGTTTCATCAGCACTAACACTTGGAGCAATAAGCGCGCTCGTAGGTGCTAGGAAGCTTTTCTTCCTCGCTGGCGCGGCACCTCATAGTGGTTTACTCGCGGCCCTTATAGCTATCCCCTTGGCATATATGACGGGGTATGATACTGTATTGATAGCTTCGCTTATAGGCGTACTACTAGTCTATATGGTTGGCTATGCGATACATCGAGGCCGTGACCCAGACATATCTACCTCTGTATTCATAGCTTTCTCGGCCTCCCTCAGCGTTATTCTAGCTTATTATGTTCTCACGAGTTATCCTGTACAGACGGATATATCAGCGATCATACTAGGCGATCCACTACTGGCAACACCGGCAGAAGCATTATTCATGATAAGCCTATCCATTGTTTCGTTTATCATTGTCTGGACAACTTATAGAGAGCAGGTAAGCATTGGGATAGACCGTGACTCGGCCCGGTTGGCAGGAATAAAGGTCTGGATCTACGACTTAATAGTCTTTTCACTTCTAGGCTTGGCTGCTGCCGCTTTGCTCAGAATCATAGGTTTTATCTTGGAACATGTACTCATATTGATACCGGTAAGCATAGCATTGACTGCCTCGAAGTCATCTAGAAAAGCCTTCACAATATCAATTCTAACGGCATTAACAGCTGGTCTGCTCGGCCTCAACATAGCGCTTGTTCTTAATCTACCGCCAAGCGGTGTCACAGGGGCTGTTCTCCTCGCGTACTATCTACTATCACTGCTTGGAAGTGGGAGAAAATGAGTATGAAGAGAAGGTTTGGGATAAGCATACCCTCTGATCTAGCGGATAAGCTTGACCAGTTGTCTGAGAAGCTAGGGTGTGATAGGAGCAGGATCGTGAGAATGGCTATAGAGAATATTGTGCATGACCATCTATATTATCTCGTGAGACATAGATGTAGGGGAATAATAGTTGTGAAAGGATCAGAGGACATACTTGATCTCGTCGAGAAGTATCATGATCTCGTCATAGCATATAACCATTATCATTTATCTAATACATGCATAGCAACCATAGTGGTTGATGGCTTATCGACCGATATTATTAGGTTACACCGCGAAATACTGAACAGGGGATGTAGTTCGAGATACATACCGATAAATTATGGGAGCGAATAAGATATGAGGTTGCAGTGTATCCTCAATAGATATGAGGTTCGTTTCAAACCAAGGGAAGGCTATTGGCTCACAAAATGGCTTGTAGACGAAATAACAGGATCCCGAGCATGTATAGATGTCAGCCTAGACCTGGGGATAACCTGGCACAAGGTATGTTTGACCAATAATAAGTTACTTGTAAACTATGCCCAGATCCCCCTTTTACTGCCTAGGGAGCCTGATAGGGTGGTCTATATTAATGATCAAGGTACGGATGCATACGAAGTGATCAGGAGAACAGATACTGGTTTCTACAAGTTAAAAGCCGTTAAGAAATATGGTGCCCCTACTCTTGAGATAAACGGGATACACATGCACCGGATAGCAGGAATTGATCCTTGGACTGATTCACGGATAAAGGTAAGGGCTGCAAGAATAAAGAAGGGCGTAAAGGTTCTCGATACATGTATGGGCCTGGGATACACTGCCATATACTCTGTTCTGAGAGGCGCAGAACTAGTTGTGACCATTGAGAAAGATGAGAACGTCTACTGGGTTGCAACACATAATCCTTGGAGCCACGGCCTTAGTGATGCACGTGTAAAGACATTATTAGGCGACGCCTCCAGGATCATAGGCCTGTTCCCGGACTCTTCTTTCGACAGGATAATCCATGATCCTCCAAGATTCACGCGTAAATCTGGAGACTTGTATAGTCTTGAGTTCTATCGTGAAGCCTACAGGGTTCTCCGTGTAGGCGGGATTATGTTCCATTACACGGGAGAGCCGCGGAGACACGGTGCTCCAAGCATATTGAAAGGTATAAGTGAGCGGTTGAGGAGAGCCGGTTTCTATCCTGTGGTCTACGATAGGAGGGCTCAGGGGTTTGTCTGTCATAAACGCATATAATTATAATGGTGCTTATCTGTTCTTCTCGATCTTTTCTAGTATTTCGTAGATATCTTTGCTGAACCCCGGGCGTAGCTCTCCATAAGCTCTTTTGATCTCTTCTCTGATCCTCTCATTCAAATTATAGCAACCAGACTCATGTACTAGGAATTTATTCCCCACAAGCCTGGCCATGGCCCTGTTTACGGTCAGCTCGATGATAACGTCATCGAACTCTGGGACTAGCTCAGGGTCTCTGAGTCTCTTAATTTCCTCTCTGATTTCTATAACGCTGATGATCTCGCCCGCACTAATGTGCTTCAGGAAATACTCCATGATCAGTCTTTCGAGCTTGGGAAGAGAAAGTATGTCTTTAACGCCGGGTAGTTCGGCGAACAAGATATTCACCATCATTGCTAATAATACCATGTATTATAATATGTGTGTTCGTTTACCATGAATTTAGAATTCTTCTTGGCCATACAGAAGTTTCTGAATAAGCACCTATTGCATAATGGTTCCTTGCCCCGCAGACATGTCACGCGCCCCATAATCCACAGATGATCATCAAGAAGTCTCGGCGATATACCGCTTTTGCGGGCCAATAATCTATATGCTCTCCTTATGGTCATTCTGAGAAGGATGTCTTCCTCCCATGTAACCTCTACACCACTTGTAATTTTGTCCCACAGGGGACCACTAACCATTACAATGCCGAGCCTATATGCTATCCTTGACAAGTGGTTGTCGATTGCGAGGTCCAGCTCATCCATTATTTCTATGAGATCCCTTGCGTCAAGGAACTTGGCGAGAAGCATGGTCTTCTTTTCAACAGGGTCTTCGTACGCCCTGAAGACTCTTAGCCTCTCGACAAGACCTGGGGAGGTGATCGCGCCGTGTAGCCTCACCTTATATCCTCCTATAAGCTTCTCAACGCTCCCCCTGTAGAGTTTGACTAGTTTTAACCCAAGATCTCTGAGAAGATAAGTTCTCACAGTAATATCTGGGGGAGAAGCACTACCAGCCGATAGCCATTCTCTTACCTCATCGGCACTTATCTTCATAAGGTGTTCTGGCGAGAAGAAATCCGGGTCTTCATAATATTTCTTAGCTCCCAGCCTGTATAGCAGATCCGCGCCGTGATAGAATTCTCCATCAACATAGCCCTCGTATGGCCTCCCCGGCCGGCTGAGCCTGTGATCCATAGCGACCATGACGAGAAAATACCTTAGAACCTTTTCACGCTCATCTTCTCTTGGCGGATAATACTTTGAGTCATAGACGTCCAGCTTTGACAGGCTTAGCTTGTTTTTGTCCAGGACTCTCGCGGCTCTGTCGATAATTCTTGTATCGATGCCTATTACTTCCAAGAAACCCACCTCTACCAGGACAAGAGATTATTGTTTCCGTCAACCTAAAAAATCGTAGGGAGAAGAAGACTTGGTGGAGACTATTTACGACTATGTTATTTCGAAGAAACTAGAATTGGTAAAGCCCACGATCGTAGTCGGTGGCGTCAAGTCGACGACGATCAGAGCCATCGATCTAACAATCATAGGACGAGTACAGGTTAATGGCACGATATCGGCTGACAAACTAACGGTTATAGGCCATGGACTTGCATCCAGAATAGAAGTGAAAGAAGCATACCTGATAGCCAATGGACCTTTATTCGTTGAGGTCCTTAACACAGATAGGG
>JALSQP010000031.1 GCA_026985375.1 Desulfurococcales archaeon
GGCTGATATTGATCTTGATAAACTAGCTGAGCTAACCGAGGGATATAGTAGTGCTGATATTGAGACAATAGTTAAAGAGGTACAGTTCAATGTGGCCCAGGAACACTTCGAGAAAAACAACGGAATGGGGAGGCCACGCCCTATTACACTTGATGACTTCATAAAGGTGATCAAAGCACACAAGCCGAGCATAAGTCCGGAGATGCTCAAAGCATATGAGTTATGGAACGATAAGCACGGGACAACATGAGACTATAAACCCGGGAACCCCGATGATTATCTTGGGGCCCCGGACCCGATGCAGAGAGTCATGCCATAACGAATTACGGATGTGTGCACCCCTGGGGTAGCTTAAGGGTTCGGGGCCCCTCCATCACTTCATCCTATCCTTGTACATCATTTCTTCTGTCATGATACTAATATCTAAAAGTCTGTAGATAGATATTGTTAATTAGCTCGGAAAGTAGTTTGGTGAAAACATGCTCATACAGAGACCTATTAGGAGTATTAGCTTAGAAAGAATCATTATACACGAGTATTATAATCCATATGAGGAACCTACTCCAAAGTACCTTGTCCTAGGCTTGCCCGATGCTGGTCTAGTGGGAGCTATCGCCAGTAGATACTTAGTGACTAGCAAGAACATGAAACTTGTCGGAGAGATAGATTCTCCGGCACTGTTCCCGCCTGTAACGGTGGTGCACAAACATACTCCTATGAGCCCAATACAGCTGTATATAAGTGATGACAGAAAAATACTGGTACTGGTCAGCGAAGCCCCCATACCTGCACCAGCAATATATCCGCTCTCATATGCCATAATAGAGTATGCTCGCGAAATAGATATACAATATATTCTCAGCTTATCAGGAATAGCTGTGCCAAACAGACTACAAATAGCTAAGCCGAAGCTCTACTATCTAGCAAGTAATGATAAGCTCGCCGAAGAAGCTGAAAAACTAGGCCTCAACAAGCTAGAAGAGGGCTTCATCGCAGGACCCTACGCGGTCATAATGAAGGAGTCGAGGAGAAGAAATATCAACAGTCTTGCAATATTTTCCGAGAGCTTCTTTGACCTACCGGATCCGGAGGCGGCAGCAACAGCATTGACAGGATTATCCAAATTCATAGGGATAGAGATCAATGTTGACAAACTACTTGAGGAAGCAGAGTTCCTAAAACTACAGACCAGAGAGCTCATGAGACAAACCAAGAGGGCAATGACGGAGATGCAGAAACACTACGAGAAACAAATGCCCCTCATGTATCAGTAGAGGGGGTGAGAGCATGAGTTTCGAAGAATTCTTCGAAAGAATTAGGAGGCGGATGAGGGAGATATTTGAGGAGATGGAAGAGGAGCTGTCATCGACGAGGACTATGTGGAGTCCTGACGGAGTATTAGAACCACTTGTATCTTTCACTGCTTATCCTGAGCACTACGAGTTGGTTGTGGACTTACCATACGGTGATCTAAACGCCTTATCAATAGAGGTAAGAGACAGCTTGTTGACTCTGAGATGCCAGCTTAAGCGTGAAATACAATTTAAGAAATGGGGTGTCTTCAGAGAAATAAGATTTAGGAGATACGAGACGTGCGTTAGACTACCACCAGACGCTGATCCCTCCGGCTTACGAGTTGAGCGAGATCAAGTAAGAAACATTATAAGGATAATCATGCCCCGTGTAAGAAGATGAACTGTTTTTATCCTTTAACATGGATCTCGACAATATCACCATCTTCTAGTACATGATCAAGCCCTGTTCTTTCCCCCGGATACTTTGCGGAAGGTCCCCAGACCTTAGCGTACCTAAAGTTTTTCACAAAGCTCTTATGGATGAGACGGGCAACGTCATATACCGTTGATCCTCTGGGAAGAACGAGGGGCTTGTCTGCGACTGGACCGTTTGGTTGCTTAGTATACACTCTTATAAGATCAAGCAATCTGAACAATATTTTACCTAGATCTTCAAATCCTTTTCCAAGCTTTGCTGAGCCTATAATTATTGGTGTTGAGGGTGTGATCTCGTGAAGCCTATATGCTGCCTCCCTAGCCCTTGCTAGATTGATATCCGCCTTATTGATTATTATTATGCTTGGCTTATAGACTCTGCTCTCGAAGATCGCTTGTTCGACATCGTCAAGCGATACTTCGCCATATATTTTGACATGAGCACTATATATCCTGTATTCCTCAAGTAGTTTCCGCACATCATCTATTGTACCATCCAATAATCGTCCCATCAACGTTACTCTTATGCCTGTCTTTCCAAGTCTTTCTTTTTCTATGACGACCCTGCCACGTGGCTTGTACAGGAGTATTCCCGATTCCTCAAACAATCTCCTGAGCTCCAAATAGTCTTTGACAGGATCACGTGTTACATCCAGCACTATTATGACAGCGTCAGCATTCCTCACAAGCCCTATAACCCTGTTGTTCCATGGCCCCCCATTACTCATAATCGGCGGTGTATCGACGAGCTGGAAATATATATCCCTATATTGGAGCATGCCGGGTACAGGAAACCTAGTTGACATAGGATAATCCGCTACACGTGTTCTAGCCCCAGTAAGTGTTCCGGCGAGGAGGCTCTTCCCAGTATTTGGCGGGCCAACAATCACTGCTTGTGCAGCACCTTCCTTTTCGACGAAGAAGCTGATTCCTCTACCGATCTTCTTCCGTCTCCGCTCTTCTATCTCTTCCCGGAGCTCTGCAAGTCTTCTCGTCGCCCACAGCCTAAGATTAGCTGTTCCCTTGTGTTTAGGCACAGCTGCAAGAAATTCCTCAAGAGCCCTGATCTTCTCCTCGGGGGTTTTCGCCTCCATAACCTTTATCCATTTAGCTCTTGCCTCTGCAGGAAGATTAGCAGGCACTCAGATCACCGATTTCCATCTGTGTTATTGTTTTGAGATAATGTAATCAAGGATGCTTTTCTGGGCTGTTTTCTCTCTCAGAGGCTTGGCCTGTTTCTTAATAAACCAGGAAGGCGCTAATGAGCTTAGCGTCGACCAGGTACGTCTAACTATTCTAGGTGGCGGGCTCTCTTTGGTCTCATATTCCGAGATTATCCATTCTCTGGTTCTAGGATCAGACGGATAGCCGCTGCCAAAATCACCTAATAGTCTACGGGTTGGCTTAAGGTTTAGGTCTCTAATGTATTTGGCTAATATACTAGCGGCCGATACAACGATATATTTTGAGTCAGCCTTTGGCTCGACAATTAACTCGGCGTTCGGAGCTATCTCCTTAATCTTTCCCGGAAGGATTTTCTGCCAACCCTTTATTTCATCTATAATAATACTTATGATCTTTTTTCCTCTAGTAATCAATGATATGATCTTGAGAAGATAAATTATTCTCTCAAGGAGGAGTCTGTTCAAATTAGAACAATCTATTTCCTCCGGGGTTATATGGCTGGCCACTATAGTTACACTATTTTCGATTATTGGGAGAAAAAGCTGAGCCCTTATATGGGGATTAAGCTCCTTGCTGTCCTTAACCTTTAACTCTTTAAGTTTTTCAAGAGCTTTGTTTTCAAACACTGCTGCGACGAGGATCATGTCACCTATGATAGGCCCTCTTCCAGCCTCGTCTATTCCCACGATCAAGCCATGTATATCTTTGCCCATGAAACTGCATCACCAATATTCTTAGCAATAGTGTTCAAACCAATCCTCAAGTTCTTGCTTCTAAACACTTCAAATACTATGTTTTTCGGGCCCAGCTTCGATATAATCTTAAATACTTGTTTAAAGTCAAGAAATCCTTCTCCTATAAGCAGGTGTTCACGACCGTGTTCGTCAACGTCATGTATATGTATAACGGGCACACTGATCCCGCTAATGGACTCCACAACATCTTTTAGATAAGTGTAAAAGTCCTCATAATATCCTGAAAGATACCTCTTGTACCTACTGGCTAAATGACCTACATCGAGACATAGTCCAACATGATCAAGACCTTCAAGGGTTGTAGCTAGATCTCCTGGTTCAGCGCCTATTCCTCCAGCTAAGTTTTCAACAACGATCATTATGTTGTGGTTGCCGAGATCAAGTTTCTGTGTGAGCTCCTTAATGTTTTCTCTGAGTTTCAATAATGATTCCTTTCGGTTATCAGATATATCGAGACGTTGCATAGTTAGAGGATGAACAACTATATACGAGGATACCTCGTTGATTAGATCATTAACTGATCTTAATATAACTTCTATTGATGCTTTACCTATTTCCCCATAAGGCGATGCCAGAATAATGTCTCTCCATGGTGCATGGAGATTAATATGCATGTTATTTTGTTTTGCCAATGCAATCATCTTTTGTAGCTTACACGATTCTTTGAATGGCCATGGATAATCAATAGATAGCTCTATCATATTAACCCCGTGTGCTAAGAGACTGTTGAGACCACCAGCTATATCCTCACTTATGTTGCCCAACCAGATAGGTATCCCGATGTCGATCAATGGTTTTATTACACCACCTTTTGTAGTTTGTTCTTCTTGGCAATACGTAATATATATTCGATAGGTTTAGAATTACCAATAACGATTATTCTGTCAGGTCTATTCAGCACAAAGAATTTTAGAGCATTTTCTTCGGGGAAATCCTCGTTGAACACGTAATATTTTATTTTAGGAGTGACTTTCCTTAAATCCCCGAT
>JALSQP010000032.1 GCA_026985375.1 Desulfurococcales archaeon
GTTTTTATTGTCTTTGTCGATGTTTTGAGTATTTATAGATGTTATCGGGGTGATAAGTAGTTGGTAGCCTCCGCTGGAGGCTTACGTGCCCCTGGCGGGGAGAAACCGTGATGAACCGCACTACAGAAACTCACAATGACCTAGAACGGGGAACAGTTAGTTCAGGCACGGGTTCCTCCTTATCGGTTCGGATTTTCATCTCTTTCAGGGGCTTTCTGGGCTTTCACAGAATCATGGAGCCCACATTTCGGGTTGGGGACATAAGACCTCTCAATGCTAGGTTCCATGAGGCGATAATATCCCTAGTAATAACGTGTTCGCTAGGTAGTTTTTATCCACTTATAGTTAATGAACACTAGCTCACCACCAATAGGTGATGTCTTGAAGGTTCTCCCAGGATTAACGTAAATCACGTTTAGTCCTTCTACCAATGCTTTGTAGTGCATGAAGAATTGTATTCTACGGTGAGTCCATGACATGAGCTTCACGTTGGATCTTCTAAAACAATTGGCTCTACTCCTTGGCTTGTTTAGGTCTTCAAGAACTATTAACGCATTGTACTTCTTGGCTATTTCCACTATTTTCCTAGATGCGTGATGGCATGAATCCTTTAGGACACCCCTTCCTCTCTTACCATGTCTCCTAATAGCCTCTCTTATTCCTTTGACAAACCTTCCTCTCTCGGAGTATCTTTTCTGTATCTTCTCAGCGATTACCTTATGAGTTAACACTTTCTTCAAACCATTAAATGGTATAATATCGATTTGTTGCAATTCTATCATTCATGTCGATTATAGTGTACGTAATGTTACCAAAAAGTTAATGTCTATACCCATAACGGTTCTCGGTTTTCTCAGTATCGCGTCCTTCTTGAAGATGAAGCAATCCATATTGCGTTATCTATATAGCTTACCAGTATCTCCTTTTACCTTTCATGAACCATTGAAATACATATCTAGGTAGCTGTACCATAGTAGCTTTAGCTCAACTCATTCATTATTGAGAACAGCTATTCTCACTACCTCGTCGTTTAAATCAGGCTTATAGTCTTGGTAGTTTAGTTAGCCGTCAATTTCTTGAGGACTTGCTTACTGCTCCTGTTTTTCTTAGCAGCTTTAACTACTTCCTTATCTCTCCTCTCATTCTTGTGACAATAATGAGCCCTAAAGCTCTGCTTTTTCAGTAACCTGTAGAATCTACGATGTAGCTCCTTTATTGAGGATATGTTATCTAGATTCCATATTTCATTGACTACATATTGAGTCCGGTTCCGATACTCTCTGAGGAACTCTAATAGTTTAATTAGATGGCTGGGGTCGGGGGCGACTGCCTCAACTTTAGCAGTCGCCCCCGACCCTCATCTTCTAGTCCCGTTATAATATTGGCTAGAAAAAGATAAATAATTTTCTAGCCGATAATAGGCTTGGTGAGCAGTAGTGAGTGTTGTTTACGTGTTTGAGGCAACCGTAGTCAAGTACACTAGAGACCGTATAGTACTGTACCCGCCTAAGGAGTACCAAGAAAAATTGAAAAAGTATCATGGGAGAAAAGTCAAGGTACAAGTAATCATAGAGCCTGAGTAACATCACGTAGCCCAAGTAGCCGAAAACCAAAAACTCTTTACTCATTAAATAGTCTAGGAGAGTATTTCCTCTATGAATCTCCCGTTCTCATAGATTAGGTCTCCATCTGCATAGACTCTGTGTTTCTTCATGTTCTTAATCATATCCCAGTGTATAGCACTAACGTTCTTGCCCCCACATTCGGGATATGCTGCACCTAGTGCCATGTGGATAGTGCCGCCTATCTTTTCGTCAAACAATATTTCTTTCGTGAACCTTGTTATGTTATAATTGAGGCCGAAAGCTATTTCTCCAAGCCTTTTTGCGCCCTCATCAGTCTCCAGCATTTTCTTAAGGAACTCCTCACCTCTCCTAGCCTTAGCTTCAACGACAACTCCTTTCTTGAACACTAGTTTTACACCCTCTACCTCTACTCCTCTCCATATGGCTGGATAATCGAACTCTACCCACCCATTGACGCTGTCCTCAATGGGTGCTGAGAAGACCTCTCCTCCGGGCATGTTGTAGTGGCCGTCATCATTGATCCATTTGCGCCCATCAACTCTTAGTGTCAGCTCGATTCCGGGACCAGTATATCTTAGTTCACCCACCTTGTTTAGGAAATTAGCGATCATCTCTTGCTTCTTACCTATATCGATCCAAGCCTTAACGGGGTCGGGTGAATCGCTATAAGTTGCATGGAACACAAAGTCTTGATAATCAAGTATGCTCATACCCGCTTCCTGCGCTAATGCTCTTGTCGGGAAGGGTGCTATAACCCATTTTAGCTCTCCCTTCGCGCTCCTCTGCATGAAGATCATGTTTAGCTCTTTCCTGGCCTGGCTTCTCTTCTTGAGTTTCTCAGGATCGATCCCCATCAAGGGCTTTGTGTGACTTGGACTCAATATGTTTATGAAGGCATTGACTTTTTCCACCATCTCTTTTTCGATCATACTGACATGAGAGAGTACATCATCAGTGGCATACTTATAGAAAACCTCACTGATTGATTCGTCTCCGAGATTTATCATGAGTGGGTAAGCACCTTTCTGGACAGTGTATTTCACTATCTCTCTAATTAGTGGTAGAGCCTCTATACCTCCGGAGATAACGACTTCTTCTCCTTTTTCGAGGTAAACGCAGTACTCTGTTATTAGTCTGGCCAAGTTACTGATCCTTGGATCAACCATGTAGTTTCACCATATAAATTGAATATGGGGGACAGGGTATATTATTTTCCCAGAGTAATTGGTTTCAACAATCCCGCTAAGAACACGTGGATATCATTATATTGGGATGACCTATTAGGTCTTGTTCATGGTGATAAAATTTTGAGTTTACAGGGTAGACGTGTGAATTGGTTAGCATATTTCTCGCTTTACAACATAGAGTTAGAGATCTTAGTCAATGCCTTTGTCACTATATATAATGAGATGAGAGCTTGTACGATTAAGGATTTAACAACTCCACATGTATTTGAAAAACTCAATCCAAGTCTGGTCGATAAATTAGTAGGCAAAGGTGTTCTGAAAAAGTTTAGGAAAGGCGGAAACACGTACTATACCTTAACTAGCAGAGGCCTGAAGGCATTCTTTATCACGATCTTACCAATTGTTAGAGTGATAGATAATAGCGAGGGTAAGACACTCCAGGAGATCGCTGGGGAAGTATCGAAACACGTGTTATTCGGTGGTATACATAGAGTCTATAAGACTCATCAAGGTCTTATAAAACGCATCCTAGATATACTGGTCACGATAAACCTGATTCGTTTCCAGGATGGCCTATATTATCCTGTGTCAGAAGAAGAACGAGCCAAAGCCATTGCGGAGATGCTGAGCAGAATAAGCGGTGTCGCAACACTGAGGAGAATAGAGGATATTGTACGCACAATAGTGCAGTCTATAGGAATAGATCAGTCACGAATAGATGAGATCATTGCAAACATAGTTAGCCATGGTATAGTTATAGGGGATCGTGATCCCAGGAGAGCATTGCTAGAGCTCCTCCTAAAAGTCAGGAATTTGGCGGCTGAGAAACTGAGGAGTGGTAGAGTATTGGAGGCAGCGGCATATGAGGCCGCAGGCCTCGAGATAATAAGGAGTCTCGAGAGGCTCGGCGTCGAGAACAAGGAGTTAAGAGAAAACAAGTCCAAGTTCTTGTTCCACTTCTACGAGGCTCTTGGCGATTATTTCTACCAGAACCTTGCATTCGATGCCGCTAGGACAATATATCACTGGGCAGTATTGGCAGCACAGGATACACCGGCGCTTGCTAGGGATGCACATCGTGCCAACGCTAAATACCTTCTGAGCCATGCACGGAGCTTGGCCTCCAAGGGAAGATACGAGGAAGCTCTTGCGAGGCTGGACGAGCTAATAGGATATTATAAGTCAGCAGGAGCACTTAGGGAGGCACATATAGCTGAAGCGTTAAGAAAGGAGTACATGGCGGAAATAGAAATTAAGCGTAACAAGCCCTGTCATGCTAGTAGGTCTTGGCTTGAAGCAGCCGTGATATTCGATGATCTGGGAGGCGAATATAAGAGCAAAGCCCAAGCACTAAGGGTTAAGTCCCTGATTAGTAGAGCTGAGTGCATAATGTTCAATGAGAAAAAGATAGAGGAAGCAATAAAACTCCTCGAGCAAGCAAGTAGGGAAGCTGATGAAATACTTAGTCCACATCTAAAGAATGTCGCGAAAAGTATGCTCCACGAAGCAAAGGCCTCGTTGGCTGTGTCGAGAGGAGATCTGTTGCTGGCTAGCAAGGAGTATGCGGAAGCTGCTAGATATTACGATCTACGAGAATATACTCCACGTGCTCTCCTTAATTATGCGAGAAGCTATAAGTTCAGAGCCTATCATAGGATTACGAATGGAATGATTGATGAACCCCTATCTGATCTAGAGGAATCTGTTGAGAAGTATCTTGCACTCATAAGACTTCTAAACGACAGACTAAGATCGGGTAGATCCGTTGATTACTACCTGCTCAAAGAGGGGATAAAGGGATATCTGGACTCAGTAGCCCTTATAAGCATTA
>JALSQP010000033.1 GCA_026985375.1 Desulfurococcales archaeon
ACCACCTGTTTTTTTCTCAATAGCTTCTTTATGGGACATTACACCATAGGGTGTTGATAATATGAGAAGGCCAATATTATATGCTGGCAGATACTCGCGGAGCCAGTGAGGCATCTTCTCTAGATCCCTATATTTAACGGGGAACCTCGGCTTGATTACACCGACCTTGTTGATTCTCCCTAGTAGCTGTACCTTTATCTTGCCCCATCTACCATCATCGATATACTCGAATTCGCCAATGTATCCTCCTCTCTGCATAACCTTCAATACATTGATTATTAGTTTTGATGCGGGCCAGATCAGTACCTCAGATTTAGCTCTCATTTCGGCGTTCTGGATAGTGGCTAAAGCGTTGGCGAGCGTGTCGAGCATGACCATTGTTCTCACCCTTAGCTATACTTCTTAAATCCTAGAGCAGGGGCTATTTCGCGGAAACACTGTCTGCAGAGATATAAGCCATAGGCCTGTATTACAGCATCTCGAGTACCGCATCTCTGGCACTTCCTTGATCCCTTCCCATATTTGTGGATTTTCGGCGCTCTGTACTTGCCCATTCAAATCACCTATCAGGCTTAAATTATTTCAACACCAAACTCCTTATTAAGGTAAAGCATCGCTTCTTCACGAGACACACGGTGCCTTCTAGGTATGTGTTTTTTCCTACATCTCTTTCTCCTGAGGATCCTGTAGCCGGGTCTCTCGAGAGTTATGGCTACATCCATGCCGAAGACTCCTATCTCGGGATCATATTTTACGCCAGGAATGGTAATGTGCTCCGTTATCCCAAAGCTTACATTACCATAGTCATCGAAACTAGAGGCCTTGATCTTGTATCCTATGGCTTCGAATGCTTTTCGAAGGAATGCTATTGCCTTCTCGCCCCGAAGGGTGACTTTGGCAGCTATGTTCTCTCCCCTACGTATGCCGAAATCCTTGATTGTTCTCCTCGCTCTGCGTGGTACTGGTTTCTGTCCCGTAATTTCCTCTAGAACTTTCATTGCTTTTCCTAGTCTTTCCGTAGCTGCTCCTACGGATATGTTTACGGTAACCTTGGCTATTCTGGGTCTTATCATAGGGTTACTGTTCCATCTCTCTAGGATCTCGTCTATGTTTGGCACGTAGTCTGTTATCGCCATCACCATACACCCTCGGGTAGGCTTATCAATGGTTCTTCTTTACCAATTGGGAATATGTATGACAGACTTGTCTGGAATTTGTTTCCATGCTTGTCTTCAAGCGTCACGATGCTCCTATGTCTCCTGACACCTTTTCTTATCTCAACAATTCTACCTACTCTTCCAACGTTTCTACCACCGCTAATGATCGCTATAACGCCTTCCTCAAGGGGAACATATCCCATTATCTCCTGCTTAGGTATTCTTAGCTTGAGCGTGCCTAGGGTAGAATATATGTCTTCAACGGGATTGGTGGGATCACTTACTCTGATCAGAACATTCCTGCCATCATGCAGGTTTAGCTGTATATGTCCACCCTTAACCGTAGTCTTGTTCTCTATTCTACACAGCTTAAACGTTGCCTCTTCCTTCTCTATCTTATGTAGACCCAAGACTTTGACCGGTACAGGTATGAGCCTATAGTATTCCTGTGTGTCTACTATCTCGATGACATCCATGATGCCTACAGGGAACTTATAGTTCTTCCTAACCTTGCCATCGACCTTGAAATGTCCTTCAGCAATCAATTTCCTGGCTTCACGCGCTGTTTTTGCATACTTGAATATATCTCTGATAATTATGAGTAATGGTAGTGAGAAGTCTATTGGATGCGGTCCTGGTGAGGGCTTGACAGCCCACTTATACTCCTTCCTCAGTATAGGCCAAAATCTAGGCGCTGCTAAAGCCTTTAAATGTCTTTTTACACCCATTCTGGCCATTACTTCTCACCTTCTTTTTCTTTTGATTGCTCGGCTGATGTTTCTTCAACTTCTACTTGCTCTTTTAAAGACTTCTTTCGCTCGATTATTTCTTTCCTCCACTTATCACTTAGATCGAGTTTAATGATCATTACTTTGCTGGGATGTATCGGATAATAGACCGGTGTTTGATCAGCCTTTTTCATTTGAACTCCTTCAACATATATTCTAACCTTCTTTAGATCGACCCGAACCACTTTGCCTTCATGCCCTTTCCAGTTACCACGCATTATCCTTACTACATCACCCTTCCTTACCGGGAGCCTTCTTATACCATATTTTTCTCTTAGCTCGCGGCTAAGAGGTGAAGTCATTAGTTTACGACGGAGATGAAGCGGTGCATTGTATAGTGCTTTCCTCTGCTTACTCGGCTTTGCGGAAGATGTGAGTACCATATTTTTCACCTCTAGATGATCATGGTCGCAATATTTGCTATCTGAGGCCACCTCTCTGCTGCCTCTCGCGCAACGGGGCCTCTTATCTCACTGCCCTTAGGAGAGCCTTCAGGCGTCACTATGACTACGGCATTGTCCTCGAAGGCTACCCATGTACCGTCAGGTCTTCTGAAGGGTCTTCTCTGGCGGACAATTATAGCCTTAACTACCTGTTTACGCATCTCGGGCACGCCTTTCTTAACAGTGACAACAACCAGGTCTCCGACTCCTGCCGGTGGTATTCTCCTGAGTCTGCCCTTATAGCCGGGTACTCCTATGATCTTTACCTCTTTAGCTCCACTATTGTCCGCCACCTTAACGTATGAGCCTACTTGTAGCCCGGTATTGATCCTTCTACGTGACTTGACCGGTCTGCCTTTTCTTCCCTTTGGCATTACTTACCACCTACTCTCTTGACTATTCCTAGAACAACGAAGGAAACAGTTTTGGCTAGAGGCCTTGTCTCTCCAACGATAACTTCGTCTCCCTCCTTCGCGTTGATGCAGGGAGGATTGTGTGCATGTATCAGGGTGTGTCTTTTCTCGTATCGCTTGTATTTTTTGACATAATGATAGTAATCATGTCTTACCACAACTGTTTTCTGCATCTTAGCGCTAACAACTACTCCCCTAAATATCATGCCACGGACCTTTACATGACCATGCCACGGGCATTTCGGGTCATTGCACTCATTCTCGGGAGGCTCTATGCCTGGTATACCGATATTTCTTGCCTTAGTCACTCTTCTTCCCCACCTACTTAATTATATTCTTTAACCTATCTTCCGGTCTAGCTAAAATCTGAGACCCCCTAATTATTACTTTCTCTCCCGTTGGGAGAGTTATTTCGAATACTCCCTTTTGTTTAAGTAAACGTATTATGCGTTTTTTAGATGTTTCTATCAATAAGGTCCTACGCGTTTCATCGATTATTCTTCCACTCAAGCCTACCAGGTTAGGATCAGGATAATCAAGAACAGTTATTTTTAGACCGATTAATTCGTGAAAATATATATTCTTCCTTGTTATTCTCATTCTAAAAACTACTAGTTACCTCTTAATCCTAAGTTTTTCTTCGCGCATTATAGTTAGTATACGGGCGATGTCTTTCCTAATATTCCTTATACGAGACGTATTGGTCAGCGTGCCGACTTTTGATTGTAACCTTAACTTTATCAGTTCCAGTCTAAGCTCATTTAGTCTCCGTAGTCTTTCTTCAGGGCTCATCTTCCTTATTTCATCAGGCTTCATTCGCTTCTCCACCTCCCACACCACTTTCCTCAGAACCTTGAGGCTTTAATGACTCGAGTTCTTCCAGCTTCACATTCTTTATCTCAATATAGTCTGGAGGTCTAACATTTGGTTTGACTATAACAACCTCTATACCATATACACCACGCTTTAGTAATGCCTTGCCAACAGCTCTATCAACCATGTACTCGACGATTTCACCCGCCTTATAGATCCTTCCAGCCTTTAGTTTCTCATAACGGGCTCTCTCGCTTCTAAGCTTACCACTAATTATTATCTCAGCGCCTACAGCACCCGCTTCCATTATTCTTCTCAACATTGCAAGAGCTACTCTACGATAAGGTATCTCTTTCTCAAGAGCACGAACTATCCTGAATGCAACGACACGTGCATTCAGATCCGGATCAGGTACTGATGATACAGTGATATCGGTATTCTCTAGCCCAAATCTTGTCTGGAATACTGTGGTTAGTTTTCGAATTACACTGCCTCTTCTACCTATTATTCTTCCCGGGTACTCCGCATATATCACTACCCTGTATCCCGTAGGGGTCTTATACAGTTCTACGCCCGCGTAGCCGGCGTCCTTGAAATAACTAGCGAGGAATTCATCCAGCATAACACGCTTCATGCTATAATCTATGAAATATGCTTTTACACGTGGTCCCGTCACTTCTTACCTACCTCCTTAACAACGACTTCAACATGAGATGTTCTCTGATATTTAGGGGTGGCACGGCCAAAGGCTCTAGGCATATATCTCTTAAGCGTTATACCCTTATGCGTGGCAATATGGACAATTACGAGGTTGTCCTTATTCAAGCCCTTGTTCTCCGCATTCGCCTCAACATTGTCTAAAAGCTTTAAGATATAACGTGCTGCCTTAACTGGGTATCTACCAATAGGCCACTTCCACTTATCAGCTAGTCCTCTTCTATGTGCTTGTTTACCCTTGTATCTCTTGAGAGGAACAGCTTCCTTTTTCT
>JALSQP010000034.1 GCA_026985375.1 Desulfurococcales archaeon
GCATCGACATAGAGTGGTACGACCACCATATATGGGATAAAGAATGGCTTGACAGCTTCAGAGAGATCGGTGTGAAAATCAATATTGACAACACTATCTGTGCTGCGGGAGTAGTAGCCAAATATGCACCCAGCCGAAATGATATCAATAAAGAGTTCATTGAAGAATTCGTGAAAGGTGTTTGTTCAGGCGACCTGTGGAGGTTTGACCACTGGTTAGGCCCATGGTATCTCAGACTCGTAAGGAGAGATGACCCGGATTCATGGCGGGAAGAAGTGCTGAATACTATTCTCAAAGAGAAGCTGTGGGATAAGAGTTTCGATAAAATATTGATTGATAGAGTCGAGAAAGAAATCAATGCTTATAGGGAACTGGAGAGACTGGTTAGGCTCAAAAGAATCAATGGAGTACTTTTTGCCTTCGTAAAGGCCAACAAGTATATTGAGAACAGCTTCGCCGCCGCCTACATCATGGCGCGTAAGAACGCCGAGGTTGTAGCAGTTATCTCGGATAAGGGTAAGGTGAGTCTGCGAAGCAAGGAAATCAACATCAGAGAGATCGCGAAAGCCTTGGGAGGAGGCGGGCACCCCCACGCCAGCGGTTTTGCAGTGAAAATACCAATTATAGTTAGAATTAGGAAACTATTCAGTGAAACTACTGTCCTGGATTATATTATGAATAAGATAATCAGTATTGCTCCTCAATACCTGCCTTAGAATATTCAACTACATATACGTGGTAACAAGATTATTTCTCCATCAACATCTTTGACAGAAATATAGTCACCGATCACATAGTGATACGCCGTTAATGCAGCTATGAGTGCATCAATCTCATCTTTTGAAAGATCTCCGATCACGGACGGTTCAAGCCCTTCACGAACCATTAATTCCCCGATACTGCACCTCGATGATAAAAGCGAGCTCCTTGGATGCGTCTCAATAACTACTACACCTCTTCTTTCTAATAATTCTCTGAGCATTAAGGCCCTTGACACAAGCTTCCTCATCGCGGGCCAACCGGGCGGCAACACCTTGTAGCCCATCTTGATCATCTTCTTATCAACTCTTCTAAATCCTCTTGAATGAGATAAGGGAGAGTCGAACGCTACTATTTTGGGCTTGTATTTCTCTAGTAGAGAAAGGATCTCTTCGTCTCCATAAACTTTTGATATAAAAACGAGTCTTTTGCCCTGAAAAAAAGCTATGCCCGAAGGCTTATCCCGTCTAGCTCTGAGATCGAGGCCTGCCACTATCACCATTTAACCCTTGGCCCGGGGTCGTATCCTATTTCTACCCTATACTCGTTGAAGACCGACTCGGTCTTCAATATCCACTCGTGTAGCTTATCCGGAGTCTCAGGGTACTCGTCCAGATACAATGTTTTAACCTTGTTCATATAGCTTCTAACTATTCTCAACTGGTTCAATAGAGACGGTCTTCCCAGAAGCCTAATAAGTTTCCCTACCCCCCGAACTATTTCCTCTACTAAGCTTCCTTTTGTCCCCAAATCATATATCGATGCCCCGTCGACAATCTTATTCTTCAGTATCCACTCAAAGTCATCATTTGTCAATTTCTGTAGATACATTCTCAGGATATCTAGTGATGCTTGTTTTGCACCATACACAGCCATATATTCTTTATTGGCTTTCCACATGGTTGACTCATCAACTCTTCCAGCTTCAAGAGCATTAGCCATATTTCTTGCTACTATGCTGGCTGATAGCATTGAGGAGCCTATTCCGCCTCCGTGTACAGGGTTAACAGTATAGGCTGCATCACCCACTACTCCTACGTTGCTCCATACAAGTGTTGGTATAGGTCTTCTTGTCGGGACTATACCTCCTCCAGCGTGTAGTAGTTTGCCCTTGAACCTTAGCTTTAAGTACTTGTTATAGTTGTGCCTAGGGTTGTAGCCTTGGCGCCCCCATACAACGCCCAGCCCTACATTGATGATTCTTCCCTCGGGGTCTTTGGGAAAGAGCCACCAATAGCCTCCAGGGGCTACCTCAGTGTTAAGGTATATGATCGCGTATTCTATGTCGGAGCCCAGCGGTTCCTCAAGCTCTATGACCTCTCTATACGCTATGTTGAAATCAGTCATGTAGGGCCTTTCGGCCAGGGGCCATTCACTAGGTAGTTTAGGCCTAAGGCTCGGCTTGGCGCCGCTCGCATCTATGAATGCCTCAGCATATATTTCTTTTAGGCCGGGCTCACCAACTTTCTTGACGATTATCTTCTCTACCCTATTATTCTTCAAAGCCACATCGACGAGGACATGACTATCATAAAGTATGCCACCATGATCAAGGACTCTGGAGAGAAGCCATTGACCGAACTTAACACGGTTAACACTCACACCTTCTCCTGGAACAACTACTCCGTATTTCTCGCTGGGACTGTAGATCTTGACACCCGAGTATTTATGATCAATAATGCTGGAGGGAGGCTTCCAACCAAGCTCGGAGAAATGGTGGGTACCTATTGCATCGCCACAGGTCTTATTTCCTATTCGATCCCGGGGCTTGCTCTCGATTATCGCTACTTTGAAGCCCCGGGCGACAAGATCATAAGCCGCGGTTAATCCCGCGACCCCGGCCCCAATAATTGCTGCATCATATTTCTCGGCCATGTTTACACCTTCGAAAAACAGTTTACTAGTCTAAGGTTATATTCTTCTACGACTTATAAGGACAACCATGAATTAAACAAGATATTTATCGCCTTAGCCTCATCAACATTTGTTTGCGGATAGTTAAATTAAACCTAAACAACTAGATGATAATTACTAGTACTATATCTACGATAATCATATATGTTGGAGTATATTCATGTCATCGAAAAAACCCCATAAATTGCTGGAAGGACTGACAATCGTCTATAGGATCATATCGATGAGACCACGTGCGGGAAAAACAAGTCTTGGCGCCCTCCTGACAAGGGAGCTCAACAGGGTAGGTGTTAAGCCTACTGTGATTCTCCAAACAGGCTCATCAGTACTCGAAGAATTCAATGACGCATTCAGATATAGGCATGCAGGGCAGAAACTATGTTTAAGGTCTTTTAGGGTTGTTTAAGACCCTTTAAGGCAATGAGGTACGCAGACGCCGTGTGTTTATCAAGACCACGTTTTCTCATAACCTCGTCGTGTTCCTCAGAGTGTGTGGTTCCTCGCGGGTCTACTAAGTAGACTTTAAACCCATACTTCATAGCCATCACTATCCCGTGCTGTATAAGTTCTCTCTTCGCGAACCTTGTTATCTTCCTATTAGCTGTTGAGTTCCTAGTGAATCTTCTCCTCTTTACCAGTAACAGGTTCTCAAAGACAACGATACCTACACTATGGTAGTACGCATATCTAAGCAACTTAGCTAGTGCTTCGAGTCTTCGAGTCCTAGCCTTACTCCTCTGGTAACCATGACTCGTTATCTCTGAAAACCACTACGTCCTAACATCTCTTATCCTACCGTATCTGTCCACAATAACCATGTAAATCCTATCACTATTAAGGTCAAAGCCCACAATAAGGCTTCCTTTGGCATTACCTCTCCTGAAACACCTTAGGTATAGGTCTATAGGTACTGATAGGTGCAGGTATACTGCTCCATTGCGAAACACTATACGGGCACAATAGCTAATTTTCTTCGTCTTAGCAAACTCCATAAGCTCCTGGATGAGTGGCAGGTATCTTTTGCCGAATCGTGCTCTGAAGATAAGCCAAGAACCATCGTATGGGTACTTGACCTTAACCGTATCGGTAGACTCCAATCTCACATTCCTGTTCCCGAGCCTCGATGCTTCGCCTTCGCTAACGACAAAGAGCTTCCTTATCTTAATGTGTCTAGGATTGCCTCCATTAGACCTACACCCTTCTACTAATGTTTTTGCGAGCTTGTATGCTGAGTCTCCGTAGGCTTTGTTAAGCATTCTTCTCAGCTTCCTTAGTATTTCCTTACTGTCCATACCATTGACTATCATCCTCGTAGCGTAGAGTACTGCTCTCCTAAACTCGTATGCTAATCTTACGAGCTTCATGTAGTCCTCGCTAGAGACGGGGACTAGTCTACCAGTAATGGTAACATACTTGACAAGTTCTGTTGCATCTACAACGCTACTTGTCTGGTACTGTGACACGTACTATCACCTCTCTCCTATGGAGGTGCTTCATCTTCTCACTAAGCTCCTTCGGTATGTAAATGCAAAGCAATCCGTGGCTAGTTCTCGATATTCTAGCGTGGAACACATACTCCTCAGGCACTGTTAGCCTCACCACATCCTAATTACTACATAAATATTTATAAGGATTTCTGTAACATATATACTTGGAGTAGGGATGAGCTCGATGAGCTAGGTGAGGGTGACCGTGAAATGAGCCTCCTCTTCGCTGAGGGGAGCTACGGTTCCCGTAGGCGGGGAGGAGGCGAAAAGTAGCCGTGATGAACCCGAGAGCGGTAGGTTAGGGTTATTTATGGTCATTTAGGGTCTCCGCCCTCGGGTAAACGGCATCCAACATTGTGGTATCTAATCCTGAAGAACTAATCATGATATCTGAGCCTATGGGGAGCCT
>JALSQP010000035.1 GCA_026985375.1 Desulfurococcales archaeon
AGCCATGCCAGACCGATTGCTGGCATGAGTGCACCGGCGACGCCGAGAGCAGACAATACTGTTTTGACTGTAGGGTTTGTTACAAATGATCTTATCTGCTCTACAGCTGCTTGGTTCATACCTAGTGCTGCCATTGCGAGGACCGGTATTAAATAAGCGATGAACCACTGGAAGGTACCAATTGCGGCTATTATACCAATTCTTCCAATATTACCATTATCTATTTCTCGATCTGCCCAGTGGGAGTAGAATACACAGCCCATTCTAGCCAATACTATCTCGATGTACATCGTCAATAAACCAACAGGTACCGCGATGGCTACAAGGCTTGATAGTTCTTTTGTACTCACAGTAGTTATGCCTAGTATCTTAGCGAACATGACCGCGGTGATCGTAGCCACTACGGCGTTAGGTGCAGCCGCACCTCCGATAGGGAATATTCCCAGGTAGACTAGCTCCAGCATAGCAGCTAATACGATGCCTACATCAGGTATCCCTAGTATAAACCCCACAATGGTACCGATCACTAGAGGCTCTGTCAAGCCGAATGGGTTGAATCCCAGGAAGGTATATACTATGAAGAGTAACAAGATAATAATTCCTATTAACTGCGGTACTGTTATCGCTGCACCAGTCATGGCGGCAGGGAATATTGTCCCAATACTCGTTGCGAAGACTGTTTTCACTAATAAAAGTCCAACAATGATTGCTATATTGACGCTGAGCATGAGGATTTTTCTACGATCCCATGAGGACATAACACCCACCTATTTCCCACCTATATTTAAATAATCAACGTTAATAAAATAATAATATTGCGCCGTAATTTGTAAAAAATCGTTAAAATAATAATTTAAAGGAGATGTAATATGACTATAAAAACTCAACTAAAGATCATAAACAAATCTGGCCTCCATGCAAGACCAGCAGTAGTATTCGTAAAGGCGTGCCGAAAATATAAATCGAGGATAATACTCGAAAAAAATGGTAGAAAGGCTGATGCAAAGAACATTCTTCAAGTATTGTCGCTGGGTGTTGATCAAGGGGACATTATCACATTAATAATTGAAGGCGAGGACGAGGAAAAAGCCCTTAGGGAGATCAAAGAAGTAGTTGAGAAGAAATTAGTAGAGGTAGATGAGAAGAAATAACTCCTAAGATAATATTTGTGCGTCATAGACACTTTTCTTACTTCCTTTTCCCTAGAGATCATCCCAGTATATATAGTGAAATACCTGCAACTACTGGTACTGTTAATTCATCATTAACGGATGTTCTTGTCAAAGATTCTGCGATCGTGGAGATGCCTGACGCGAATAGGCTTGGATAGAGCTGTATTCCAGCTACAAGACAACTAGCTACTGAGACTAGAAACATTGCGACCGAACCTATCACGGTTTTTCTCTTGTTATACGGTATACGGGGTCCACCAAGAGCTTTACCTATGATCGCTGCTGCAGCATCTCCGAAGCTTGATATCATAACAGTAGCTACAGCTTGAGTTGGGGGAAGAAAAGCTATGATCAGTATTGTTAATCCCCAAAAGTACACTGTACCGATAAAAGTTCTCTTTTCAAGTTCCTCTCTTCTGGCCATGATCTTGAAGGTATGACCTGCTATCGGTACACTCCATTTCTTACCTGTTCTTAATGCATATTCGTTTAGAGAGTATAATGTGAAGAAAAAGGCGCTGACAGCTAATGCATATGGTTTTCCCAGCCATTCGATAAAGGGTATAGCGAAGATCCCAGGAATTACATGTATTGATTTCCGTTTTATTTCCTTTAATACATCTTTCTTCATAATCAAAGCACCTTCACCAGGCACCTCAGTTACAGAAATATATAGCTAGGTTTAAAGGTAATGAGCCGAGGAAGAATGCGAGAAGACCCATGAATAATGGGATTTTAAGTATTCGAGTCGATGTCCAAGCATATTTGACGGGGTTCCTTATGATCTTTATAGAGGCGATTATGATAGGTAGATCTACACCAAGGAAAGCTGATAATAGATATGCTATGTTCATCCCCATGTAGAAATAAGGGAGGGGACTAATAGCTACGACTGTGAACAATATCAGTGTCCCTATGATCACAGCTGGTTTCACCCCGATGCTTACCGCTATAGTCTTAACTCTATGGCGTCGATCGCCCTCAACGTCCTCCACACCCTTATATATTTCTCTACCAAGTATTATGAGGAAGGCGTATAGGCCGGGAACAAATGATCTAGCTGGATTAGGGGCGGCCAATCCACCGTACACAACAACCATGAATGATAGTAGGGATATAACTATGTTCCCTGGAAATCCTGTCTTTTTTACCTTCCAGGAGTAGGCGTAGAGGAGAAATGATGCTATGACTACTATGACAGGGCAGACTGGTGGTAGGACCAATGATAAAGCTATACCTGCTATGAGGAGTAGAGCTGCACAGGTTTTCGCTGAAGGGAGACTGATCCGTCCAGATGGAAGCGGTCTCCACGGCTTATTAATTCTATCTATCTCTATATCGAGTACGTCATTTATGACGTTCCCATAACACCCGATCAGTGTGGCAGACAAAGCCAGAAGTAGAGCATCCCAGATATGGCGACCACCACTTACTGTGTACCCGGTAATAGCTGCAAATCCAATCACTGCGGCATTGCCTATCCTCAGCATTCCCAGCCAATCCATAAGATGCCTAGGACTCAATCCCGTCACCGATTATGATGGTGTCAAGCTTTGTTTCTGGAACCTTAATAGTACTGGATAGGGAATAAATATGATAGGATGCATTACAGGTATTGTTACATCATGCCTACTCCTTTGACACCGTGTTTTCTGATGTATTCTATACTGTGTTTTATCACTGCCGCCGTGATAAGGAACATTATTACTATATATGCCCCGCTAATAGCTAGTGTGCCTGTAAGGCCAAAATAGGGCTCTATACCAGCTATTCCGGCTCTTGCAATTTCCGCCGCGTAAGTGTATGGTATGAAGAACGCTATATTCCTAATGATAGGGGCCATCCATGCCAAGGGAACTCCGAGGCCTCCTATCACAAACATGGCCATGTTTGTCACGTCGAGCATTACACCGGGTATTCTCAACCTTAGGGATAGGCAGACAAGCACCATGCTATATAGGGCTGCATAAATTATTAGGAGTACTATGCCTAATACCATGAGCCCTACATTTTTTACAAAGATAATTGGTGCTCCGGTCAAGAAGTAGAAGGCTATGGCGATCACAGGTACAGCCATTGCCGTCACTATTGTCGACGTAATTATTCTCCCGCTTATCAGGAATATCGGGTTGGTATTGTGAAGAATGTGATCCTCGAATATGCGCCATGCAAGAACAAATCTTACCCAGCCTACGATAAGCCATATAGTGTTGTTCATAATGCTCCACATCACTATGCCCCAGAAGATAAGGGCTGCCATCACGCTGTGAGAACCTGCCGGGGAAAACGCGAATGCTCCCAAGGTTAACAGGATATACCATATCATGTCGGTAAGTATCATATTCATGAAACCCAGCTTGTACCTGTGCAGCCTCACAAGATGAAGCCACACGATCGCTATAGCTTTACGTAGATATGCCGTGCTTCCTGACATTCTTCTCCACGCTCCTGAGGCCAGGATAGGCTATCAGGTTATACAGGATGCTCATTGCGACGAGTATCCCGGCTATCCAGAAGAGCTTGTCTAGTGGAGGTATTCCATAGATCGACAGTATTTTAGCTGCCTCCACAACATATGTTACAGGCACTATGTAGGAGAAGAGCTGAAGTATTCTGGGGAGAAATGTTATGGGGTAGTAAACACCGCTAACGAGCAACATTAGCGGGCTCAGAAAAGACACGAAGCTCTCCTCCTTGAATATCAGCGAGAGGCTCCCCGCGATCACTGCCATCCCGATTAAGGGCAGAGTGGCGAGATAAACCAGGCCAAGCACCACGATAACCTTGACGAGTCCAAGTGGTCCCTCGGTGAGCAGCGCGACGGGCGCAACAGCTGTCAGGCTTATCGCGCTACTTATCATTGTCGGTATAATCAACCCATACATCGTAACCCGCTTAAGGCCTGGAGGCGAAGCCATGATATATGGGAGGACTCCCAACCACTTCAGATCGAGGAGTGTCCATGCAGAATAATCTACTATGTTGATGCTCGATACAAGTACTCCGCTCGCCAAGACAATGTAGAATATCGGATCTCTAACGCCTACTTTTGATGCGAAGACGGAAAGGCTTCCTAGAGCTGTGCCTAGTCCTAGTATAAAGGCTGCCATGAGATAAGGCCAGGCGAGGGTCATAAATGCGAATAACTTGTTGTTCTTCAGCCAGCAGATATATGCGTAGAACTCCGCCTTCATTATCATCTTAATATATCTTAGTTCTCTCAAGACCTAGCACCACTGGTCAGCTTGATAAATACATCTTCAAGGCTCGGCTCCATGATTCTTGCCTCGAGGATCCTGAGGCCCTTGGCTCTAAGGGCTTCGAGCGCTTTGTTCACAACATTGTCCTCCATGCCATTCTCAACTAAGATCCTAATCCTTACC
>JALSQP010000036.1 GCA_026985375.1 Desulfurococcales archaeon
GAGGAGGAGAAGCGTCCACGAATGGAACATACAGGCTCTAAAAGAGTATCTCAGGAAAATAGGTTATTTGAAGAAGTGAATCTATATTTTATATTTCATTAAACATTATTTTATAGACGATCATCCATGGATCATCGCTGTACAATTCTCTTGAACACTGTAGAGCCACGTGAAAATCTGTAAAGATCATCTAGTAATTACTAGCAACCTGAGTATCAAGATATAATGTATGGATCCTAGGGGGAGTCACCCCTGCTCATCCCTCCCCGTGGCGGGGGTGTTACAGGGGCCGGTCATGGTAGTTTTTAGGCCAAAGCCCTTTAATATTTTATTCAACAATTTATTGTTGACATATTTAGTGGGAAACTAATCCCACAGGTGTATTTTGTGAGTTATAAAAAGTTTCAAAAATATTCTTGGGCACACTGAAACTTTTTTACTGTACCACATAAATTTATTATAGCTGTAGCTGATGGTGCTTCAAGAAGCAAACATAATATCCATGAGAGGCCCTAACTAGAAACTCGGCAAGAGCGGAGGACAGAGAAATGACTTTATCATTGTGTAACAATATAGCTGGAGAAGTCAATAGGATATCGAACAACGTTATGGAGATCTCAATCAGATCTCGTAGTAGAGTTGTAAGCGTAAAGCTAGATGAGACCACAATACACATACTCGATAAACAAGTCAGACGCATTAATGCGCGGAGCCGTAGCGAGGTAATTAAGGCGTTAATAAAGGCTTTTGTCTACGCAATGTCAGAGCTGGAAGCACGTACAAATAGCGAACCCTATAGGCTGAAAATAGTGGTAAGCGTTGAAGACGAGGTCTCGGGCAAGACAGGTAAGGTAATAGTCTCAGATGTTTCGCTAGAATTCTTCAGTTTCTCAACAATGAGCCTCACAATATCTGCAGGTAAACTTATCTGGTGTGCGAGCTGTTCTATAGGGACACCACCGTATTCATCTAGTGCCTCCTTAACAGCTGTTATTGCTTCAATGTAGTATACTTTCCTGCTTATTCTCCTCCTAGCTATTAAGCCAAGCCTGTTAAGCTCTGCGAGATACCTTGACTCTATTGTTCTAGGCCTTCCAGTAACTTTTGCGAGATCTTCGGCTGTCGCTTTCTTGAGGTCTATCACGGCCTTTAGAGTTCGCCACAGCGGTGGTGAGAGTATAATTCCTCTTTTCATAAGAAACCTTATATCGTATATACTACAGAATTCCCCATTTGACATAGGTATGTCCCTCATGTTATCCTCTTCAACAAGCTTTATTTTGTTTTATTGCTTAAATAATTTTCTCCTTTTCCATTAAGATGTTGTATAATATTATTAAGTTATACTCATTTTGTATGAATTTATTGATCATTATTCTAATTCTAGTTTGTAATAAAACATTAATATTTAGAGGGAACTGTTATGTGGTGATATAACATATCGAAAATAATGAAAACTGTAAATGAACATTACCGGTAAAGAGGAGATAAAGCATATACTATAATAATTACAAATAATATCTAAGACCATTGAGGCGATTACCATGAGCTCCTGGTCTTGGCTCGCAGGTAGGAGGCTGAAAGAGATAGTTAATAAGAGTTTCAAGCACTTAGAGCTTGTCAATAATGTTGTTTCCATGCTCGACGAGATAATTAGTGAGCTCCTCAAGAACAATGTAGAGACCGGTTTAGCTAAATTTAATGATTTGAATAAAATGGAAGAAAAAGCAGATGTTGTGAAGCGGGAAATATTCGTGGAGCTTAGGAGCGGCTACATACATCCGCTGGATCGTGAGGATCTTCTGCGTCTAATACTTACGGCAGACGATATAGCTGCTTATGCAAAAGCTGCTGCTCGTAGGCTCGTGATAATATATAGGCTTGGATACACTGTTCCAGGGGAACTGTTAAAAATACTTAAAGAAATGACAAGTGAAATAGTTGAAGCTTCAAAACTGGTTATCGAGGCCGTAAACACTATTGGTCAAGACCCAACGAAAGCATTATCGATAACCCATAAGATTGAAGACATAGAGGAGAACGTCGACGATCTACGTATGGAGGCCTATAAGTTCCTCTACAAGATGTGCAAGGATAAGATAGGGATTGAATGCATACTATACAAGGAGGTCATCGACGATATAGAAAATACAAGCGACCGCTGTGAAGACACAGCTGACGTAATTAGAATGATAGCTGTATCAATATAGTGTTTTTATAAATGGAAAAACCATCATATTATTTATGTGAAGCACTTATTGTCCCCTGAAATTCTCCATTATGTAATATATTAGAAGCCTTACACCCCATCCTGTAGCGCAGTCCCTATAGTAAGGCTTCCTTGGCATTTCGTTCTCGACATAGGCTACCCCAGCGATATCTAGGTGCACCCATTTGCTAGGGTCTTCGAGGAACTTGCTGAGGAAAGCAGCAGCCGTTATTGCTCCCGCCGGCCGCCCGCCTATATTGTTTGTGTCGGCGAATGTACTCTTCAGCTGCTCATAGTATTCCTTCCACAAAGGCATTCTCCATAGTTTCTCACCAATCTTCTGACCGAGAGCATAGAGTTCCTTGGCTAATTCATCGTCTTTCGTAAACAAACCTGCAGCATAATTGCCAAGCGCAATAACTATCGCTCCCGTAAGGGTTGCAAAGTCGAATATCTTTGACGGCCTATAGGTTTTCTCTATATAGGAGAGCGCGTCCGCCATAATTATTCTCCCCTCTGCATCAGTGTTGCCGACCTCTACTGTTAGACCATTGTACATCTTGATGATATCGCGTGGCTTGTAGGCTTTGGGGCCTGGCAGGTTCTCCACAGCCGGCAGAGCCACCACGATGTTTACGGGTAGCTTGAGGGATGAGGCCGCCTTGATGATTCCGAGGGCTACTGCTCCGCCGCTCTTATCGTACTTCATTCTCTCCATGGATTGTGCTGACTTTAGATCCAATCCGCCCGCATCGAAAGTAACTGTCTTGCCAACGATCCCTATGTCCCACTCGTCCGCTTCTCTCCCCTTATACTCGAGGATTATGAGTCTGGGCGGTATGCCCCCGCCGCACCCTACAGCTAGTATACCGTTCATTCCCATGCGTTTAAGGTCCTCGACGTGGAACACCTTTATGCCTAAGCCGTAGGTTTCTGCGAGCTTCCGGGCTTCTTCCTCTACTTCTTCTGGATTCATCTGAGAGCTGGGAGTATCTGCTATTAATCTCGCATAGTTCACAGCGTCTGCCAATAGAGTTGATCTCCTGATGATCTCTTGCGCCCCACTTATCTCCTCCGGGTAAACAATTGTCAGTGATTTAAGCGTCTTCTCCTTTCGCTCCTTAGCCTTAAATACTTCCCCGGGATCATAGAGGGCTATATCGGAAGCCTCGATACATTGTGCAAGGACATCGCTGGGATCAAGATCGGTTGACTTATCAAAATAAACAACTATATCTTTGGCCCTAAGATCCTCGAGCGCTCTAACTATCTTAGCACACGCTATCCTTATGGATTCAAGGCTCGGCTTTTCACCTACACCGGCCAGGACAAGAAGTGCATAGCCTTTAGGAAGATAGGTTATCCTAATCTCACCCTCCTCGCCCTTAAAGTCTCCCTGGCCGATAATCCTGTTTACCACGTCTTTCCATGATTCCTTGATAATGTCTGGTATCATGGGCTCACCGTTGCTCTGAGGAACAAGCACAGCGAGGGTATCAGCCTCAATGCCTAGAGGTGTGCCCTGCTTAAAGCTGTAATTAAGCCTAGCCACAATTGACCACCAGTCATATATCTAGATGTTTACGCGGTAATAAAGACGAGGTAATTTACGAAGTTTCTAGTATAGATAATACAGACTTGATCTAGGCGGACAATGATCAATTATTAAGGAAGCCTGAACAGTGGTATTCAGTCCAACAAGGTTCATCGCCGTGACGATGATAATGTACTTCCCGTCGGGCAGGTTCTTTTCTATATAGAGGACGGCTTCCCTGCTCGAACCATGGAAGACAATGACTTTGCTTGTTTCGTCTCCCCTTATCTCAACCTTGATCAGGACCACTTCCGTATCGTTATCTATGGCTTTAATATTTAGATCGAGTGCTCTACTTACACCATCATTGCTTCCAAGCTTGATCTGTAGCTCTGGAGGAGTATGATCTCGGGGGCCAAAATACGATATACTGAACAGTTCTAGCGTATTATTTCCCAACAATACGATATAGTATTGGTTCAAATCAATACAGCCGAGCCAGACCACGCGGGAGAGGCTAGTGTTCAGGCTCCAAATAAAGAGCGATGCAAGACTCATTATTTTTGTCGAGTCCTTGTCGACAAAGAGTACTTCTTGGCCGCCATCCCCATTTATGTCCGGGAGAACAACTAGTTGTTCAGTACCCGCTAACTTCACTGATCGCCAGAGATCTCCGGTAACAATGTCACATATTTTAATATTTCCCGTGGGGTCGATTATGAGGAGTTTATCCAGTGATACCAGAATATCTGTTGAGCGAATAAGGTTTTT
>JALSQP010000037.1 GCA_026985375.1 Desulfurococcales archaeon
GTACATCGTTCATACACATTGAACTCTCAGGACCGGATATTTATGCTATTATCATATGGATAGCCTCAATGATCATATATTATCTCGCCTATAGGCTGATCAGTTCTCGATACGATTTTGTAAAAATAATAGTTGCAATCATACTTATCCTATCCTTGATCAGTCTCTACTACTATAATAGCTATTACAGCATCCCAATGGTCAAGGCATACAATGTCATCAGATTTAAACCAATAACGGTTGTTAATACGACGCAAACAACAATGTACGTTATAGATCAAGGTCTAACATCGGATTCCCTAATACATATTTCAGCATCAATGCCTGTTAATATAATACTTGCCTACGGCCCGAACCTCGAACACAGCAAAGTATTGGCTGTAGCGACAACACAGTTTGGCGGATACCTTAAAGCAGTTGAGCCACACAGTGTTCTTGTTATACAGACCCTTAAGGGCTTAAAGCCTAGCTTCGTCTATCATCGAGTATATTTCGTATTCATACATGGTCCTAATAGCTTTGTATTCATAACTCCTGTATTGATGTTGATAGCGGCACTGGCGGTTGTGTCAGTATACTCTAGACTCAGCCGTAAAATACAGAGTGAGTCAACAGAAAGGGGATCTGAAGAAACTAAATCGGAGACTAGACCTCAACAATCTGGAGAAGGTTCTTCTGGCTCAATCTCATCACAGCAAAATACTTGACTGAGATCCTCTTGAGACTCCTGTTATCTCCCATGACCATGACTGTTACGAGTCTTGCTCGTGTTTTTTTGAGATTGTATCTCACAATATTCTCAGCTATTCTGTCCACACCATCAGTTATTAATATTATGTCGCTTAAATCCTTGGATTTCGCTCTCCTGATATCGTTGCAAGCGGTTATGATCGCCTTTGAGATATCTGTTCCCCCGCTACCCTTGATCCTAGCAATGTACTCGATCATCTTCAATACATGCTTAGCCTTGGGTCTACGGCCGATCATAGTTAACGGGTAGGGTATGCTGTCGAAGAACCTAAAATAGAACTCCCTGTTCTCTCTCACGGCCCTCATGTAGAGGCTTAAAGTTACCGCTTTAGCCCAGATCATCTTCGTGCCATCCATACTACCTGATTTATCCAGCAAAACATAGATGGGGCCCTTACCTTGTGTTAATACCTTCCTATACAGGAGGAGCTTACCTTCAAGTAGCCTTAAATAGAATAACTCGTCGGGGAGAGCCAGTCTACTCGGCACGATCCTCTCGATATCCTTACCGAACTCGTAGCCTTCTAGCTCGCCGTGTTTAAACTGGAGCTTCCTATCTGGTATCCGTAGCTTCCATGGCTTGATCCCGGTAAGGAGATCAAGTATTCTCCGCACCTCGAGATTACGGGCTAGCTTGATCAGCTCGGGACCATACTCTTCATAAGCTATCATGCTTATTGTTCCAGGCTGCTGGCCCTCAACAAGGGTCTTAAGCTTCTTAGCATTATCAACATCTCTAGCTGTTACATTTGCGGCTTTCTCCACCATGCTCCTCAACTGGTCCTCCCTTATACCTGAGGGGAGAAGCTCGGAGCCCCTCCTACCGTTCTTACCGATCTTCCCACTATTGTCTTTCTCTGCTAGCTTCATCATTTCCACGAGAAAGACGCTTGCCGCAATGGATGATAGTAACGGATCAACGAGCGTCTTTGATCTTATCTCGTGGATGCGTGTTGATGATAATAGATTCTTGATGAGCTTATAGTCATTGATTCTAGAGGGCGGTATTTTTTCGGCGTCCTTAAGTATAGGCATTGGGAGGTAAAAACTATAGAAGAGATCCGTGGAAAGCCTTACGGGCACGTCTACTTCTTTTCCGAAAAGAATCCGCGATATTCTGGCAACACGGGCTCCCCTATACTGTGCCACGGGATCCTTGTAATTCACGCCCCTGAGTAGACCTTCTTCAATGTTTTTTTCTAGGCCCATGTTTTGTCCCTACTACATCATGAACTTCTGCTTAATCAGATCTATTAGTTCATTGATCTCAGATAAGACATCCAAGGCCCTCTTCCTAACGACCTCATCGCTTGTTTCATCAGCAATTTTCCTGACACGCTCTCTGACGGCCTCGAAGCTCCTCAGGTAATCGACGAGCCTCGGATCGAAATCAGTAACATTTAATATGTACTCTTTGGCCTCTCTAGCATTGGCTTCTATTTCGGCAAGCTCCTTTAGGTGCTTCTCGGTAGCACGTATCTCATCAAGAAGTATGGCGTAGACTTGGCTCATCTCGTCCTGGTCCCTGGGAGCCACGTGTTTGAGCACATATAGATCTTCCTCCTTAGCAACAAGTCTACCGTCAAGTAATGCTGAGCCCGCTATCGCCTTGAGTGCTTTGCCTTTCCTCCTATCGGTTATGTGTATTCCTTGATCCTCGAATATAGCGTAGAGGCGTAGGAGCTTCTCCTTTATCGGCTCGAGGTTTACCCTGAATACAAGCTGGTTAAGCCTCCTTATGTCGTCTATGCTTAGGATGGGCTCGGGGTTCTGGTAGAGTCCTCTCTCGATATCCCATATAGCATCAAGTAATTTCCTCCACTTGTCCTCGCTAACAGGCATTACAAAGTGCCTATAAAGGAACCTGTCATAGAGAGCTTGTAGCTCAGATTCATCAGGGACATTATTGCTGGCAGCTATCATAGACCAGAGAGGTACTTTGATCTCGCTATAACCATCATACAATATTCTCTCATTCATAATAGTCAGAAACATATTCAGTATGGCGCTGTTCGCATTGAATATTTCATCGATAAATGCGATCTCGGCCTCCGGAAGCTTGTTACGGGTAATCCTAACGTATCTCCCCTGCTTCAAAGCATTAATATCTAGAGGCCCAAACAGTTCGTCAGGCTCCGTAAATTTTGTCAGTAAATACTTGAAGAACCTCGCATTGATAAGATCAGCAGCCCTTCTCGCTAGTGCTGACTTACATGTACCTGGCTCACCAATCAATACCACATGCTCACCCGTAACGATCCCAAGGGCTATGACACGGGCCTCTTCCTCCCTACCTACAAAGGGTTCGGCAAGCTTTTCTACGAAAAGCCCTGCTCTTCCAAGCAGTTCTTCAACCACTAGTTTCTCCAAGACAGACACCAGCACTTTACGGGCTCCTAAACTGGAGATTTTAAATATAATTAGACATTAAAATAAGGCGCGGAGAATGGTCGGCTGAGCAACTCCTCAGCATCTTTGTTCAGCTGAAAACCGGGCTCGTCATCCCATAGAAAAGAATATAGAAAACTAAGATAAACTACTGATTGCATCGTGCAGGATCTTCTCTAGTTCCTCAAGATCTTCCTGGAGTAAATCCTTCAAACCCTTAACCCTTCTCTTCATGAGGAGCTTACCCGTTATCATCATTGAGACGCCTATAGTTGTAGAGATCATTGTTGGGTCTGGCATCATCAAGAATATACTACTATACTTCAAGAGTTTTTCGCCACGCTTATCAGGGCCTCCCTTTATAATCCTCACCGTCTTTTTTATTTCCTCATATACTTCCTTAATCTCATCTTCTTCTATCCCTAGACTCATTCTTATACGCCCTAATCCAGAATAATAGTAAGTGTCTAGTTTTAATCAAGGGGGCCTAACGGATTTGTACAATTTATTTATACCAAGAAACAGTGTAAAAGGTGTATACCTCCTAATAATAGAAATTATTAAACCATTAACCATAACAATCAGGGACATGAAATACAAGCTAGAGCCTGGGCATTTTATCTATGTAGGATCGGCCTGGGGTTCCGGTGGTCTCACGTCCAGAATAGCAAGACATATCAAGAAAGATAAAAAAATACATTGGCACATAGACCAAGTAACCTCAACACCGCTCTCAGCGGTTAAGACAATATGTTTTCTTCCTGGAGCACCTTCAAATTATGAGTCGAAGATAGCGAGAATTCTATCAACGAAACTAGATTTCATCCCAGGCTTCGGCTCTACCGATAGACGTAGGGATAGCTCTCATTTCTTTATATGTCGTACATATATCAAGTGCCTTGAGATAGTAAGGTTTCTCGAGAAAACGATTAGGCATCCGATAATACTCGTAACAGTGTATTAGTAATATTAGTAATATTAGTCGATAGTCCGTACGAATACTCGATACAAGGATATATTAACCCCCCACACCATAACTGGAACTAACCCATAACACGTAGGAGACGAAACCCGTAATGTCCGGATCAGAAGAAAATACATCCCAGAAAAAACGAATAATTGATCTTAAATCCGGAGAAGAAAACATCCACGTAACCGGAAGGGTCCTCGAGACAACCCCTCCTAGGGTAATACAGACAAAAAGAGGACCTAGAACAATTAGCAATGCCATTATCGGTGATGAATCAGGCAGAGTCCAGGTAACGCTCTGGGGAAGCAAAGCTGGTAGTCTTGAAGAAGGAAAAGTCGTTGACATTAAGGGTGCATGGACGACCAGCTTCAGAGGCAAGGTTCAATTAAATAT
>JALSQP010000038.1 GCA_026985375.1 Desulfurococcales archaeon
AATGTATCTACTAGCCTGTACCATGTCCGCGTCCCGACTATACCTGATCATTTTCGCTAGGTCTTCCGGCCTATGACTCAGGTCCGCGTCCATTGTCGCTATGTACTCAGCATTAGTCTTTCCAAGAACATATCTTATCCCATGTTTTATTGCCGCACCTATTCCCTCCTTCTTCTCCCGTATGATCAGCTCTACATGCTTATTGTCCTCCATAATCTCCTGAACCTTCTTCCATGTACCATCAGGACTATTATCATCCACAACGAGGATCTTGTACTCTATATTCAATGGATCTAAGGTTCTTGTGAGCCTGCTTATGAGTTCCCCTATATTGTCTATCTCATTGTATGTCGGTATTATAACATAGTACAGTATGGTACTACACCTCTGCAAGCTAGAAATATCTATTTTTGATTGAAAAAATTAAATCTGTTCACTTTAACTATATTTACACCATTCTTAATTTTTATAATATTTAATTAAACAAACTAGACAACACGAAAAACATGTTAATTTAACAATTTTAATAAACATATTAAAGTATATAGATAAACTAAGATAAGCCGGTGTAAGGGCTTGGATAGAATACTTGTTACTGGTGGGGCAGGATTTATTGGTAGTCATCTTGTAGACAGACTTATCGACGAAGGCTATATTGTACGCGTAATAGATAATCTCAGTAGTGGCGATCTTAAATACGTATTCAAACATCTAAATAATCCTAATTTTGAATTCATTAGAGGAGATCTGAAAAACCCTGAGGATATTATGAAAAGTATCAGAGATATCGACACAGTTTTCCACTTTGCTGCTAACCCCGAGGTTAAACTAAGCGTTACCGAGCCTGAAGTACACTTTGAGGAAAACTTATTCGCTACTTTTAATCTCCTCGAAGCATCTAGAAAATCAGGAACCGTCAAGCTCTTCGTATTTGCTAGTTCGAGCACAGTTTATGGTGATGCCAAAGTCATACCTACTCCTGAGACCCATGATATAAGACCTATAAGTGTTTATGGTGCTAGCAAAGCCGGTTGCGAGGCACTGATCTGTTCCTATGCTTATCTATATGGTTTCAAGGCGGTATCGCTCAGGTACGCCAATATAGTTGGTCCAAGGCTCCGACATGGCGTGATCTATGATTTCATAATGAAGTTAAAGAAGAACCCCAAACGACTGGAGATACTAGGTGATGGTACACAGAGGAAAAGCTATCTCTATATTACCGATACGATTGATGCAACGCTTTTCGCAGCCCAGCATATTGATGGATACTATGACGTATACAATATCGGTAACGAAGACTGGATCACGGTGAAAGAGATCGCAGACATAGTTTCTAAAGCCATGGGACTAGAACCAGAATACGTGTTTGTTGGCGGCACAAAAGACGGGCGTGGATGGCCAGGCGATGTCAAATTCATGCGGCTCAGCATCGAGAAAATCAAGAAAAAAGGATGGAGACCAAAATACTCAAGCAGAGAAGCAGTAAAGTTGACAGCAGAGAATTTAATTAAAGAAATTACAATAAAGGAATAATATTAATTATTTTATATCCTCAATCCTAAAACCTTCATCAATGAATACAATTCTTGCCATTTTAGCGCCAGCATTTAGTGATGCCTTCATAATTTTCTCCGCATTTTCCCTGTTAGACAATGCTATGATCGAGCCGCCAAGTCCTGCTCCCGAAAGCTTTGATCCATAAGCGCCTGCCTCCAGCGATGCTTTCCATATTTTCTCGAGCTGCGGAATGGATAATTCGTAGAGATCACGAAGTAGGATGTGTTGATAACTCATTATTAAACCTACTAGCAATTCTTTTTCATTTTCTTGCCCTATAGCTTTCTCTATCTTATTAATCCATTCCTTACCCATTATGGATACGAGATCGTTAACGTTAACTTTATTCCCCCTCATGATATCGAGCGCGATCTCGGTTGTCCTGTTTGTTAGAATTGTATAGAGTATTCTTTTCCTCGGAATTTCTGGTAAACGCTTAAGATACGGCCCTATTTCTCTGATATCTATTTTGCCCCACTCTACCTTGTCATATCTATCAGCAAGTTTATCACGAAGACTCTCCGGTAGATCCTGCATACCTAATAAGTCACGTAATCCCTCATTTATCTCACGTTGTCTTACAGGATGAATATCGGCTGTACTATGTCTAATACCTGAGTCCATGACCGTAAACACGCCATTGAGCCATGGAAGTCTCTCAACCCTGAATGGTGGTCTGGTTTCTATTTTTATTATCCCTCCAAAAGCTGATCCATACTGGTCTAAGCGCCCACAAGGTATTCCCATAACATCATGTTCAGCTATATATGCTGTTTCGGCGACTTGTTTTCTTGTTAGTCCTAGACTGAATAATTCGTTTAATGCGGCAATAAATGATACAAGAAGAGCCGCGCTACTCGCTAGGCCACTAGCTATTGGCACCTCACTATAAATTAGCGCATTAAAATTATCTACATACATGCCGAGTCTGAACAACGCTTTAACGGATGCTCGTAGATAGTTTCCAAACCATTTTCTGGATCTGAGGATAGGATCTGGTGAATAGAATTTATCTTCATAATCAAGTCCCATCTCTGCAAGGTTTAGGCTGATCACTCTCGAAGCATTGTTAGATCTACCTATAGCGACATATGTTCGTAGGTTTATTCCCACACTAACTACAGGTAATCCCTTGTAATCTTGATGCGTATTTAAAAAATCGAGTCTTCCAGGAGCACTAACCACCACCGACGGCTCTGAACCGAATACTTCCTTGAACTTAACGTATAGTTGTCTGATAACATGCGAGTTATTCATCGCATTCACCCAAATGATCAATTTTTTCAGATGCTTTTTTACATGCTGATTTCAATTCTTCCCTCTTTCTAGAAGGGTCGCCATCATATGTAAATACCCAAAAACCAGTTTCGATGCCCGCTCTATATTTCAGTTTGTCTCTATCTCTGTAAGGCTGATAGAACTCTATGTGAAAATGATAATAACTATAATCGTTACCATCCGACGGCCTGTTATGCATTACCATCATATATGGCATATCCCTGTTATAGAGCTCCGCATATATTGCTGTTGCCATTCTCAACGCATCGGCCAGCTCTTTTAATTCCTCATCGCTCAACATGTCTATACCAGTTATATGGCGCTTTGGGTAAACATGTAGTTCATAAGGCCACATAGCGTAGAAAGGATGTATTATTATGTAGCTGTTATTTTCATATATTATCCGCTTATTGATTCTCTTCTCGCCACGGATTATTCTACACAATAAACATTCTTTCTCCTTATCGTAGAATTTCCTGAAATTCCTTAGCTCAACCTGTATTCTTGGGGGGATAAATGGTAAGGCATATATTTGACTATGAGGATGTATAAGGCTCACACCAATTTCTTTTCCTTTATTTCTGAATATTGCAACATAGGATATGATATCCATTTGCGATAATTTGACGTATTCATCTTTGTATTTTTTAACAACCTTTGCCATATGTTCTAAAC
>JALSQP010000039.1 GCA_026985375.1 Desulfurococcales archaeon
TACTGCTAGTTCTCTCAGCTTAACGCCTTCGGCATAGGCGCTGTATAGCTGCATGAATACTCCTCTATGGTCTTCCCTGGTTTTTCCCTCACCTATACCGTCCTTCATGAGACGTGAAAGGCTCATCAATATATCAAAAGGCGGGTAAATACCCTTTAGCCATAACTGTCTGGATAGTACTAGCTGGCCCTCCGTGATATAGCCTGTAAGGTCCGGTATGGGGTGAGTGATATCGTCGTCGGGCATTGTTAGTATAGGCATTTGTGTAACACTGCCCTTCTTCCCGGCCACCCTACCAGCTCTCTCATAAATTGTTGCTAGGTCGGTGTACATGTATCCTGGATACCCTCTCCTGCTCGGCACCTCTTCTCTCGCTGCGCTGAGCTCTCTAAGTGCTTCACAATAGTTGGTCATGTCTGTCAGTATGGCCAGTACATGCATATCGTGTTTCCACGCCAAGTACTCAGCTGCTGTAAGGGCGACACGAGGCACTGCTATCCTCTCGATCACAGGCGAGTCTGCAGTGTTAATGAATGCAACAGTGTTCTCTAGTGCACCATAGCGTTTAAAGTTCTCAATAAAGAACATTGCATCGTCATAGCTAACGCCTATAGCGGCGAACACTATTGCGAACTTCTCTTCTTTACCACGTACTCTGGCCTGCCTCACGATCTGAGCCGCTATTCTGTTATGGGGCAGACCAGAGCCACTGAATATGGGCAGTTTCTGGCCTCTGACTAAGCTGTTCAGCCCATCGATCACTGAGATCCCTGTCTCGATAAACTCGCTTGGCGGGAGTCTGGAGGCTGGGTTGAGAGGTGAACCGTTAATGTCTTGGTAGTCCTCAGGTACAATGGGGGGTCCACCATCGATTGGTCTTCCTAACCCATCAAATATTCTTCCGAGCATATCGATGCCTACTGGCAGTTTGAGTGCTTCTCCACGGTATCTTATCCTTGAATAATGCATGTCCACTTCGCTTACACCGCCGAAAACCTGGATTACAACCGCGTCTTTTCCAACATCTATTACCTGTCCAAGTCTTGTCTCGCCGGTACCGAGCAGTACTTCAACTACTTCTCCGTAACTAACGCCTTTCATGGGCTCTGCTACTATTAGGCTTCCCTGAGCCTTGTAGAGGCCTGGGGATTCCCTGATAGCTAGGGATGGGCTAGGCATATACGTGCACCTCCTCAATTATTTTGGAAAACTCGTCGTGTATGAACTTGTATAGCTCCTCAAAGTAGGGTTCAAAGTCCTTGTTAGGGATCTCTTTCATTCTAGCTATTCTTGCTCTCGACTTCATCTCTCTGATCTTCTCCACAGTTACGCCTCTCTGTATGGCCTCTAATCCTAGGTCGTAGAACAACAATACTGCTCTTATCATCATGGAGGCTTTCTTCGGCGGACAATACGTGTCGACCTCGTGGAAAGCGTTCTGCTGTAGGAAGTCTTCCCTAATCATACGTGCTACTTCAAGGACCAATTTGTCTTCCTCGGGCAAAGCCTCAGCACCCACCAGTCTAACAAGTTCTTCTAGCTCAGCTTCTTTCTGTAGAATCGCTAACGCCTTTTCCCTGAGGCTTCTCCACTCAGGATCAATATTCTTGTGCCACCAATAGGTTACATTGTCAACGTAGAGGCTGTAGCTCGTCAACCAATTAATTGCAGGGTAGTGTCTCCTATAAGCCAAGTTGACGTCGAGAGCATATAACGCTCTAACTATCCTGAGTGTAGACTGTGTTACTGGTTCGCTGAAGTCGGCTCCGGGAGGCGATACAGCACCCATAATTGTCAGGCTCCCACTACGTTCGGGTTTACCGAGTGTGATGACGTGGCCGCTACGCTCGTAGAAGCTTGCAAGCCTTGAGCCTAGGTAGGCGGGGTATCCCTCTTCGCCGGGTAGTTCCTCGAGACGACCGCTGATCTCTCTCATCGCCTCGGCCCATCTGCTAGTGGAGTCTGCAACCATTAGTATGTGATATCCCATGTCTCTGAAGTACTCGCCTATGGTTGCTCCTAGGAATATGCTTGTCTCTCTGGCTGCTACTGGCATGTTGCTGGTGTTAGCTATGAACACGCTTCTTTCGACTAGTGGTTTACCCGTCCTTGGATCTACTAGTTTGCGGAAGCTATGCAAAGCATCCGCCATCTCATTACCGCGTTCTCCGCATCCGACATAGATAGCAATGTCTACATGGCTCCACTTAGTGAGCTGTTGGAGTGTAACAGTTTTACCTGTACCAAAGCCTCCCGGTATAGCAGCTTTCCCCCCCTTGGCAAGTGGGAAGAAGAAGTCGATGACCCTCTGCCCTGTTATGAGTGGTTCAGCGGGTTCGAGCTTCTCCCTGTACGGCCTCGGCTTTCTCACTGGCCATTTCTGAAGCATAATTATTTCTTTTCCATTGACATGCACAATGGGCTCAGTTATTGTATAGTCGCCCTCTGGCACTATATCCTCGATCACGCCGTGGACGTCCGGGGGCGCCATAATATAGTGTTTCACAGTCTCTGTTTCTTGCACATAACCTATGTAATCATTAGGCCCTATCTTGTCCCCTCTTCTCACGAGAGGTATGAAATGCCATTTCTTGTCTCTTGGAAGCGGAGCAGCCTTAACACCCTTCTTTATGAAGAACCCAACAAGTTTATCGATGACAGGAAGGGGTCTCTGTATACCATCATAGATAGAACCTATGAGGCCCGGCCCTAGCTCAGCTGCGAGAGGATATCCGGTACCAACTACTTCGTCTCCTACCCTAAGACCAGTGGTATCCTCGTACACCTGGATGATTGCCCTATCTCCTTCAACACCAATAATTTCTCCGATCAGTCTCTCAGGGCCTACTTCTACTACTTCGTATACCTTAGACCCCCTCATGCTCTCTGCGATCACAAGGGGGCCTGAAACCCTGTATACACGTCCTCTCACAACCATATGCGATCACGCCTTAAACATGTGTAAGCATTATTTAACGGGAGATTCAACCTTGTAAAAACTATATAGATATTTTTAACCCTATGTATTTTCTTATCATTTCCTCATAGTACTTCTTTGGATCTATCTCGGCTAGCATCTTGGGTGTTTCGACAGATATGAACAAGATATCATTGTATCTCTCTTTCAGCTGCTCAAATATATTGTGGCATTTCTCACTAGCTGTTCGTGACAATATCACAACACCATATTCTCCGTGGTTTTTCGATACGAGCTCCTCTATTTCTTCGCATTTCCCTGTGAATTCAAGGTAATCAGTGCCGGCCGCAGCGCCGATCAGACAGAGGAAAGGATCACCTATTACAAGCACTTTTTTCTCTCTCGGCACCGTCATAATAACCACCATTTATCAATGATTTCTTTAAGCTCTGATACAAGAGTACCTGCTTCTATTGAGGCAAGCACTGCACGTACCAGCATGGACTCGCCCACAAATAGGACATACGTTTTAGCAATAGCTTCTTGGAGACCAGCGGCGGTTGTTTTTGATGCGATGTTCGAAACATACAGTGTGATCGCGAGATCGTATGGAATCATTGATCTGTCGAGTCTCTTCATATCGTTCAGTATTTCTGCGAACCCGCTGATGACGGGGTTCGATGATCTAATCATAGTTACAAGATTATCAATGTCCTTAGTTGCCGAGCAAGCGTTTGTGAACTCGTCTCTTGTGACTACGTAGAGGGATGGTAGGGTTTCTGGCGCTCTTTCCAATACACTACATGTTTTAAGGAGTAAGAGATCATGATATAGCCCATATAGTGTACGTGCTAACTTATTCTGTATATCTGTTTTTATCAGCGAGAAACCATACGGTAATGCGGTGTATCCGCCACCAGTTTTATCTGCGATCATCGATGCATAAGAATGTAGTTCTTGAGGGAGATTCTCAATGAATTCATTTATGTCTCTTACTTGCTCGATACCGAGGGCTGATGCTTTTCCTACAGGATATATAGGCTCTGGTTTCAGCCCCTTCATCACATAACCGATCATAACAGAGATATTGATTATGTCAAATAGCTCATTGAAAGCATCAATAATGAAAGAATCCTTCTCACTAATTATCTTTAACAATGCTATACGCTCATTGTTTAGAATACTTATTTCTCTAGAGAGTTTCCGGAGTTCTTTTTTCCCTGTTTTAATTGATTCGTAAAGTCTTAGTCCTATAGGCTTATTACCGATGATCTTGATTGCATCACTCATTGTTTTTTGAGAAAGCATTTCATCTAATTCTTTTCTCGTGACAATCGTGCTAAGCATGTTTTTGATCCGTGAGTACTGGTAATAGTTGTCGTGCAAGTTTATGCATCAACCCCATAGGATCCTTGCAATAACTGGCACCAATGTTGTCTTGGCGCGTTCAAGCCTAACATCATAAGAGTTATTGACTACCTTACCGTCTTTTGCCTCAACTATTACTCCGCCCAAGATACTGTTGTTTATAAGGATATCAGCTTTGAGATTC
>JALSQP010000040.1 GCA_026985375.1 Desulfurococcales archaeon
ATATATGTACCCAGGAAGCACTGCGTTAACTCTCACACCCTTTCTCCCAAGTTCTCTTGCAAGTGTTTTGACGAGGCCATGGACGCTTATTCTCAGCGTATTCGACAAAGCAATGGTCTCGATAGGCTCCCTTACAGCGACGCTCGTGACATATGTTATAGAGGGATTAGCTGACTCCAGTATGTAGGGCAGGGAGTAATAGGTAAGCCAGACTGCACTCATTATTAACAATCTGACACCATACTCCCAATCATCGAGCCCAAGGTCTTGGAACCTTCCAGGCCTCGGCGGCCCGGTAACATAGACTATGGCATCGAGCCCGCCAAGCCTATCTACGGATTCTTCGACTAGTCTCTTGATATCTTCTCGGCGTGTGAGATCAGCCTGTACAGCATAGGCCTCTCCAGAGCCTATATTGTTGAGCTCGTGCAGCGCCCTATACAGTCTCTCCTTATTCCTAGAAGAGATCACTACTCTGGCCCCTTCCCTGACTAAGACCTTGGCAATACCGAAGCCTATGCCTCTACTCGACGCGGTGACTATTACTCTTAAACCCTCTATACCAAACACAGGTATCACCCAATCCCATGAACACTAATAAATTGTTGGTCGTCACTGATAATATTATTGATGAGTGGTTGCCCGCATAGCCGAGCCATGAATGGCTGTGAGGAAGTGGGCCCTTAACCGAATAACCATTAGTTAAAGGGGAAAGATTTGTCCAAAAATGTTTTAACAACATTACTGCTTGCCCTGATTATTTTTGGAGGCCTAACAGATTCGTTAGTGTATGGAAGCATGAATAGGAATGTATCGTCTACAGGCTACTACCTGTATTGGGGCTCTTTCAGAATAATATACTCGGGCAAACCACTTGTCCCTATACTGCTCGGGCTTGTGTCACCTAAGGGATTTGAGATAAGTATAAAATATAAGCTCCTTGTCGGCCTCCTTGAAAATAATTTGGCAGCCCCAATAACAGTATCACTTATAAATATGAGCTTAACAAAGATAGTTGGAATGCCAAGTATAATCATAAACGCTCAGTTAACACATCTACACGAAAGGCTAACCACCGAGAACAGAACCCTGATTCCATTAATCCTTCAGCTAACTAATATAACGGGTAGCATACGGATAAAACTTGTATCCACTCCCTTCATATGGCCAAAATGGGTTACAAAACCCAATGCGACAGTTATAGCATATTATAAGAACACATATTGCCTCGAAACAAGATACTCCTACACGTACCGCCACAATAAAGTTGTTGAGAGATTCATTTATGCCTCATACAGCGATATGTTGACAGGCACACCGTTATACGAATACTACATGTATTATCAAAAAGATAACGAAAATAATACTAATTTACTCGTCGAATCAGAGGTCGAGATAGCCACAGATAACCCAGTTTTTGGAGCACATTACTCTACAGGAATACTCATAGAACACAGAAAACCCGAGATAATAGGAAGAATAGCAATCATATCTTCAGCACCTATCAATGTCTCCCTACAACATCAGGGCAAGCAAATAAAGGTATACCTAGCAGGCTCTTCCGCCTCTCCTATACGTATTATAGTTGAAGCAGAGAATATCAGTGGCCCCATTCCTGTAAAACCCAGCTACAGGTTAGCGATTATATGCAAGAACGGTACCGTTGTGTCTCCAGTATATGAGGAGAAAATTTTTTCGTCAAACTACTACGTCCTAGTATCGAAGCCCATATCCATGAAAGAAGTAGAACGTATACTTATCCAAGCACCGAGTAGTGATATAAAGATCAAGCTTGTCAAGAACCTGGACATAACATTCATAGTGCATAAAAAGACTAGGCCGACAACAGCATTTCAGATAATAGTAATTAATATTGCATTAGTTGTAGCTATTGTGTTGATGGCTTACCTTATAACGTTATTAATAGAAAAAATATGATGGGAATAAACTATGAACAACCGCACTGTAAACCTTCTCATCACGTGGGACAACGTTTTCAGAGCCCTCGTAATATCCTCAATACTGGCTCCATACATAGCGATAATTCTGGCTATAATACGTGCACCTTGGTTCAATATCTGGGCAAATGCTCTCAGCGACTTGGGTAAGATGACGCATATATGTTCAGCACCAATATTCAATTCTGGACTAGCGCTCGGAGGATATCTGCTCGGTTTGACAACCGCATTATCCCAGGGCATTAGAGCAGTAAATAGGCTCATATTGTGTGTTGCCGGATTTACATTGATCCTCATAGGTGTTCTGAATGAATCGTATGGATACGTTCATTTCATCGTATCGGTCGCGTTCTTCCTAACGATAATTGCTTACTTGACATCCTATGGCTACATCTATGTTTCCATGCCAGCATTCATTATTGCTATCGTAGATGTCATAATATGGATGCTTCACTTCGCATACCGCCTTCCGACCGGCGCAGCTATTCCAGAGATACTTTCGAGTATATCATTTGCCCCATTCTTCCTACATGAAGCAATGAAAACTGGGAAGTAGTGATAAAAACAGTTGTGTTAGATTTATGCAAATACTACTATTCATTTTACTTGGTTTTCAGAACCGTATTTCTCGATAGGTAGTTTCATCTTCATACCAATGAACGTCAGTACTGCGCCGAGTATTGCCATGAACAGTATTATACTCCAGACAGCAGTGACGCTGTGCACTGCGACAGATGTCATAGGGCCAACTAGGGCGGCAGAGTTGGAGATCAAACCAAGGGCGTATCCTGCTCTTATCGCTAGGTCTTCGGGGTATGCTGTTGATGGTGCCGACCAGAATGTAGGCCCTGTTCCCTGAATCATTGCTACAAGTATTAATCCTGTCAATAGCATGGCGACATTATGAGAGTTCATAACGATCAGTACTCCTATGAACGTTATTACGAAGCAGAACAGCTGTACTGACGCAAATGTATTGAACATGTTGTGCGGTGTCCCGGTTTTGCGACGGGCTAGGGCATATGCTACTCCGCCAATGATTATAGACCAGCTGAGATAGGATGCTTCAAGTACTGTTGAGGACAGCTTGTTAACACTGCCGGGAGCGCCCATGCTCTCAACTATGAATGAGATCAGTGGCGCTAGTGTGAAGATTATCCATATGGCTGGGAAGAACGAGAAGCCCCAGAGGATTGTGAATGGGTCTTTCCATACACTAACACGTTTCCTAGTCTTAACCTCTTTATGAACTGGTAGCGCGTCGCGAGGTGTCAGTCCAATCCATATGATCGCCGCTATTAGCATTATGATACCGAATAATATGTAGGTAGCTCTCCAGCCTATACTTGTTGCTAGTAGGGGTCCTACGCTGGAGCCTATTAGCCCTCCGACGAAAATGCCTGACAATATTATGCCCAGCGCTAGTGGTCGAGCCTCAGCAAACAATAGTCCGACCTGTGACGAAAATATCGGTAGCGCCATCATTACCATTCCCTGTATAAATCTCAGGATGACTACTTCCCATGAATTTATGGAGTATGGTATAAGAAACTGGGGTATTGATGCCAGCACGGCAGCGATGAACACGGTCTTCCTAGGATGTTCCTCTGTATATTTAGAATGGCCGATGAAAAACGCGGCGAATATTCCAGCGCTATAGACGGCCGATGCTAGCCACTCAGTGAATTTATCGAGACCTATAGAGCTCGATATATATGTGCTGAGTGCGGCGAATAATGTCAATGCACTGAAGTTAATGCTCATGAATAGCAAGTCCAGGCCTACGACTAGCCCCCTGGACTTTGCCATATCTCATCGACCTTGCCTTTATTTTATTATATCATAAATACATGCGTATGTTTCCGGATACGAATTAATTGAAGACAAACAATTAAATTCTTGGTGGAACGGCTATTCAATATGCTTCTTCGGTTCTAGTTTCTTATGTTCTTTCTTAAGCCACTCTTCTTTTTCTTCCGGCCTCACCAAATGTATGTCGACAGGATAATCTCTTAGATGAGGCTTAGTCTTCTTAAGCTCTAGTTTCTTCTTTAGCCTTTCGTTCTTATCTGTTGGCACCTTACCGCTAACAACCATTATGTCGACATCGTGGGATCTATGTATTTCTCCTCTAGCAATGCTTCCGACAATGTATATCTCCGCATCTCTGAACTCCTCGAGGATCTCCCTGATAACCCTGTGTATCCACTCGTGCCAACCCCTTACGTGTTTCTCGCGTTTCTCGAGGTCTGGATCTATGTATTTCGATATCTCCCTGCCTGTTGTACGGCGTATGATGTATTCAATGAGGAACGAGAGAATGAGGAGTGCTATGAACACAGATAGTTTCATGGGTGCAAACTGAGCCATTCTAAGAATTAGCAGTCCCAAGGCAAATAGTGCTGCAGAGCCTCCAAGCAACGTTATGTATTTGTTAGCACCTGTTTCTCTGCGGAGCTTGTAGGCTGCAAAGTTAACCATCATGAAGATTGTTAAGAAGCCACCACTGCCTGCCGCGCTTATTGCTTCTAGACTTGTAGTGTTAACCATTATGACGCTGAGAATACTGATCAGCACTAACCCCTCATAGGCGTTTCTCCATACTTTTCTCTCAACGATCTTTGGTAGCTGGCCGTATTTCGCAACAATGTAGCTAGCTCTCGCTGTGCCATAGAGCGTGGCATTGATAGCACTACTAGTTGATGCAAGAGCGGCTGCAACGATCAGCAAAAAGCCTAGCTCGCCAAGAGAAGGCTTAGCCGCCATGGCTAATGCATAGTCTCTGGCAACGATAACTTGTTGTGGAGTCAGCGTCCCAGCCGTGACTATAGCTACTAAGACGTAAATTGTGGTGACAAATAGTACGGCTGATATGAAAGCTTTGGGTAAAACCTTTATATCCTTGACATCCTTTGCTGTATTAGCTATTAATTCGAATCCCTCGTAAGCAAGGAATATGATCATCCCTCCGGCTATTATGTTGACAGGGCCTGGCCAGTTCGAGGGAGATATACGGGTCCAATCTACGAATGAGAGACCGGCACCCACCACTAGGACAAGTATTGCCACCTTAAATAAGACAAGAGCATCTTCGGTTCTCCCAGTTATAACTGCTCCGAGTGCATTAATTGTTGTGAAAATAACTATGGCTAGTGTTGCGAGTAAGTGTTTAACAAGTGTTGAGCCCCCCAGTATACTTGCTCCATAGCTTCCAAAGGCATAGCTATAAAGCGATACCATAACTATGTAGCTTGCAAGCAACATTATATTAAGGCCGCCCGATAAGATACCGTTCCCATACGCTCTCACAAGATACTCTATCGTTCCCCCCTCACTAGGATATCTGATAGAGAGTTTTGAGTAGGAATAAGCAGTTGCTAATGCTATTAGACCCGCTATAAGGAAAGCAATTGGTGCAGCCGTACCTGACAATTGAAGGCTGAGGCCGAGGACGGCGAATATGCCTCCCCCGATCATACCACCTACTCCTATACTGAATGCCTCTGTAAAACCGATAGATCTTCTTTCTGCCAATAATTACACCTGATCTCTACCACATACCATATATTGTGTCTGAAAGATAAAAATCATCACTAATCATACTTGCGCAAAAAGAGGTGCACCTAAGTTAAATATTTTTAGCTTTTAGCAAGGTTAGTTCTAGTAATTCTCCTCTAACATTAATGTGACTAGGATAATCGCGATGAATAAAGGTAACACCATTAACATCATTGACAGTACTAGTTCTCCGCCGAGATAGATACTGCTTAGACGATCAAATACTAAGCCTGCAATAGCTGATCCGGTCATGCTACCGATGTTTCCAGAAGTATTTATTATGCCTATACCTGTCCCGCCATAAGATCTTATTGAAACCGCTAGCTTCCTCGTTATAGGTACAATACTTGAACCACCTATCATTGCCAGGATAAGCCCTGGTACTGCTAGGAAGGGGTTTCTCATCGATAACAACAATCCCCCTACAATGCCGATGGCCAATGATATTTCTAGTGCTGTTTTACCGCTTCTCTTATCGGCTATCCAGCTGATCATATAGTTCACCGGAAGAACGATCACCCCTGCAAATCCAATTATGAGAGAAGCGATGGATTTGGATAGGCCTAGGTACATATTAAGGTAAACATATATGAGATCGCCCTTCAATATTGAGCTGAACATATTGCTTGAAAACACAACAAGTATTAATGGTATGATTGTCAGGATGGTTGTTTGGACAACATGTCTTGCGCTTGGTTGGCCACGCTTCTCAAATTGATTTTCTATCGATACGTTCTCGCCGATCATTGATTTAGCGAACACTATCTTGATACTGGAGAGAATGAAGAATATTGATGAGATCACAAGTATATGTGTTAGTGGTGCTGATGAGAGTGCCGAGTATATAAGATTACCTGTTAAGGCTCCAAGCGCTCCAAGAATAAAGTAGATCGAGTATATCCTTCCACGTATGTTTTTGTCAGTTATAAATCCAAGGAGAGCCTGTATAGGCACCCATGCAAAGCCGTTCAGTACTCCTTGAACAAATCTAAGAAGGAGCAACCAGTATATGTTGGCTACAGCGGGATAAAGTTGTACCACGAGAGCATTCAATAGGAAACCTGCTGTCGATGCAACCAACATCTTTGATCTGAGCTTATCTGTTAGACCGCCCGCAATCATTGCTGTGATTCCCCGTGCAATGAAAAAGGATGAGGTAAGAAGACCTATACCTAACATTGATGCTTCGAGAACGTTTTTTGCATAAAAAGCTATGGCCGGCATACTCATCCTAAAAGCAACTGTACCGGTGTAGGCCGTGATTATGAATAATGATATTGCCAGTTTTCTCCGTGCCAACTATTACTCCCTTTTGCTACCAATCCTTTTTGCGATCCTTCGTCTCCCCCAGCCTCTATAGTGTTTTGGTAGGAAAATAAGCATTGGTACAGTATATTTGAGGATAACATTGGTTGATGTCAGCATATGTCCTAGGCCTGGATATATGGGCTTTGAATATCTTCTGTTTCTCGATCGGTCTTTCCATGAACCTCATTATAGGCTTCAGGGGCGTTCTTGTATCATTGGATGCATGGATTATACATAGGGGACAAGATAGTTTGTCGGCATAGCTTATTAGAGATCCCTCCCTCAGTAGTTCTGGTTTGTAGCTCCCAATCAGCATTTCTACGAACTTGTGTATAAGGCATCGCTGTGTATGTATTGTTTCAGTCGGTCAATGATTCACCCTCGCCAATTCTTGCTCTCCATAGCTTAGGATATCTTGTTTTATCATACTGCTACAATTTAAAGTCATCATAGAATAAAGAGCTCTGAAAAACGCTATCTATGTTAAAGGTTTTATATAGATCTTGCTATTATTTAGGAATGACTATTCTATTGTAGTACTTTTGGTATATTCCAAACAAAGTAATTCAGAATAAACGAAAACTTAATATCTTGTAAACTTATGTAGGTTTACATGGTGATATTATGGTTAACAAGTGGTGGCCTACGCCTTATAGTGGGTTGCCAGCGTTAATGAGTTGTGCTTCCTTACTATGCTTTACGCTAGGTATGATACTGGCTGTCTCAGGGCTAAGTAGTCTCGCGGCACCTATAGTGATAGCCATTGGGTTTATGGCTGGCCTAATATCTGTTGGTAGGGAAGTTAGGATATGTAACCATAAACTGATTCTGGGTTACGGGTTTCCTAAAGCTATTGTTAGATATGTTGTGGAGGACGTTGTCGACATTTTTGACGTTAATGAACTTTCTCGAGGGAAGCTAGTAAGGTACTTTAAGTATCACCTCTTTGTGTTTTCCTTAATTATGTTGTTGCCAGTCATATATTTAGCTGTTGAAGGGTTGTATCCTAGTCCTGTTTACCTTCCATTACTGTTACTTCCTGTATTCCTGGGGGTTGCACTTCAACTTTACATAATGTTCACGGCCGAGAGCTACAGGAAGCTCATAAGAAGGTTAATGTTCACACTAGCAATAGTGTGGAGTCTTGTAGGATTCATCGTTGGTGCTACCTATAGAGAGCTCTACGGTAAATCATTATTCTCCGATCCTTCAGCAACATTGCTCTACTTTACTGGAATGCTACTCTTAGCTGTATCCACTATAACTATACTAGCACTTCGCAGCAGGCAGCATGTAATAATAGTTGAGAGTAGTGATGGCAGATTCTACGCTATTGCAACGGCTTCGCCTAATTATGCTAAGGAACTAGTAAAACTAATAGCCAAAGAGGTGATGGTACGTAATGAAGCTACCTTCTAGGATGGAGGAAGTTCTCCTATTAATATATGGTAAGGGACTTAGGGAAGTTGACGTAGCTAGAAGGCTTAATGTGAGTAGGCAAGCTATTAACAGAGCTCTTCGAGGGGCCACCGGTAGGCTCTCTCAAATATTCTTGGAGTTAGCGGAGATCCTTAACGCCGACATAATACGCGTTAACGTACGCAAAGGATACGCCATATTTAGGGGAAGACAATTAAATACCAAGATATATGCTTTCTACATTCCAAGAAAAGGTATTAGAGTCCTCTTCAAGAATGGGGTAAATTGCAGAGACGAAGAGCTGAGAAGCCTATGCATAGATATAATCAGGGCAGCTAAAGAATGGGGAATGATAGAGGAAGAAGAAGATGATGCTGATACAACATTACGAAATATACTAAGGATTATCGAGGCCTAGCCCGGCGGATGCATATAGATGCGGATTTCAACGAGGTAATGAGATTTCTTGAAAAGTACGAATGCTGAAGAGATGAGAGAAGGATAAATGGCATCATATTATTTTGGTTCTCAATACGTAAGGCTCACTTAAGAAGTTGTTTAGGAAGATTTACTGGTTAAGAGATGTTGAAGGATATGCCTTTGGTTTTGTGGAGTGCTTTAATAAATATTATTCTATATAAAGTTTTATACTTACTACAGAAGCGATGGACTAATATTGTCATCGATTATGAGGGAGAGCTTAGAGATCATGTTACAGAAGATTGATGGAGAAATAATGGTTGTAGAGACTAGACTTCGAAGAATAGCTCTCAGATTCGGCTTAAGCGGTTAGAAGGAACTTGAGAGATTGTTTAAAGCTAAGGGCATGTTTTGTTACAGTAGAATAATTCCTCCTAATCACAGTTTATTATCGTTTCTCCCAAAGTGTTACAGTTTCATTTAATTTACATGTGACATTTTAATATAGGTAGCAGCTATCGGAGACTGGAGGTCCCGGGTTCAAATCCCGACGGGCCCACCACTATATGTAAGCACTATTATCTTAAGATTTAAGATCGGGCCTCTCAATACTTCATCTTCTATCATCTATGGAATTTCTGATAAGCAAACATGGTATCACTGGTGATACCAATTGTACACACTAGAACTATTAATCCATAGACCTAATGAGAGTTTAGGGGAAATCATGTCCATAGAGCTACTTAAGGCTATAAAGCTGGGGAACGTAAAAGTGTTTCTAGTAGGATACGCACATATTGATAGTGAATGGCTGTGGAGTCTGAGGGAAACAACTGAGATATGCAGATCAACATTCAAAAACGTTCTAGACATTATGGAACGCTTTAAAGATATCGTCTTCGAACTAGGCCCCGTACTATGTTATGAGCTTATTGAGGCTGAGGAACCAAAACTATTAGAGAAGATTATTGATAAAGTTAAAGAAGGTAGATGGAGAATTGCTGGAGCTCCATTTTTAGAATTTGACTCATACATGCCTTCCGGAGAATTTATTGTAAGACACTTATTATATGGGCGTAAGTACTTTAAAAAATACGGAATTGATATAGAACCTGTACTTTTTCTCCCAGATAGTTTCGGATTCCCCCTAACATTATCCAAGATTCTCAGAGGATTTAATATAAGATTCTTCGTTACCTATAAGCCTAAATGGAATGATACTAATGAGGTTAAATACAACATCTTCTACTGGGGCACTAATCTTGGAGAAAGCGTCCTAGCATACATTCTACCTGGCAACTATAATGATTATTTATCGGATGTAAAGAGAATATTATGGAACTTGTATAAACAGTATACAAAGCAGAGGATACCCACAATCCTAGTAGTTTACGGACGTGGCGACCACGGTGGAGGCCCTGAAGAGGACGAAGCTGAAAACCTAGAACACTGGAAGAGGCCCTATTCATTCTTAAAACTAACCTTTAGCGGCATGGAAGAATTCTTTAAGTACATAGAGCATACATATAGCGATAATCTACCACTACTAAATGATGAACTATACCTGGAATTCCACCGCGGCGTCTATACGACGGGAACAACTGCTAAAAAGCTTAATAGAATTAACGAATATTTAGCTCTACAAGTAGAAAAACTTTATACTATGCTAATGACGCTATATGGCTATGAATATCCTTATGAAGATATTAATGTACTTTTGAGAAAAATATTGATTAATCAAGGCCATGATTCTTTGCCAAGTACTGTAACCCCTGAGGTATACAGAGATATCGTAAATAGGGGTTTCAGAACCTTTAGAACTCTTTTAAAAATAATGAGGAATGGTCTCAGAAAACTTTGTGAGAGGGTTGGATCAAAATACTTGGTCTTTAACCCAAACAGCCAGAATATATCCATATACATACGAATAAATGGCGATATCAGGGGACATTGTCAACACATGAATGATGGGACGAGACTCTGCTATATAGAGAACTTGCCTTCACTAGGTTATATTGCTTTTAATTTTATAAAAAATATACCTAGAGATATAGTCCATATACGCAGCGAAGACAACTTATATGTATTAGAGAACAAGTACATGAAGGTAGCAATCTCTAAGAAGACTGGGTGGATTATTAGTGTTTTTGATAAAATGAATAAACGAGAGATCTTGAAAGGCCCAATAAGAATGAGGATCTTATGGGATATACCATTACCAATAAGAATGTCGGTGGCACCAGCCATAATTTTTGATTCTTGGGAGGTCTTCTACAGAGATGGAATTAACAAATACTTATACAAGGATCTTAAAGCACACAGTCATAAGATTGGTGAAAAAGGACCTTTATACGCATCTGTGAGGCTCAGCTATAGATATAGACAGTTTACAGCGGGTACCTCTTCTATGGAACTTGAAGTCGGACTCTACGCCGACAAGCCCTATCTCGAGATAAAGTTCCGTGGAGTATGGAGAGCTAAACATAGATTTCTAAAACTCTTAGTACCGCTTAAAATAAATACTGAAAACGCTATCTTCGAAGTACCTTATGGAATTGTCGTTAGGAAGGATTCATGTTCTTCCAAGAATCCTGTAGATAAGGCTAGATTTGAGGTCCCAGGACAACGATGGGTGGATATATCTAATGGTGACTATGGCGTTGCCATCATAACAGATTCTCTCTACGGCTATAGCTGGTGTAATGGCACTATCGGAGTTAGTTTAATCAGAGCGCCTAGTCCTCCGGATAAAAACTTCATAATGAAATTCATAGAAAGTGTAAAGAATGTCCAAAGAAAGTTTATGGATGTCGCTATGGAACTTTCGAGTAAGCCGAGAAAAATGGGTATAAACTTTGCAATATGGCTAAACGTCATGATAAATGAGCTACTAAAACTGAGAAGGTTAAGACCCATAGATCACGGCTATCATACTGCAACAATATGGGTATATCCACATAGAGGCGATTACGTAGAGGGAGCTGTTCCTAAATATGCAGCTGAGTTAAACACACCATATATAATCTATAACTGCCCATGTGTAAGGAGCGAAGAAGGCACAAAAAGCTTCTCACTAATAAGCATAGAGCCCAACGAAATCGTAGAAGTAACAACAGTAAAACCATGTGAAGAAGATGACTGTATTGTAATCAGATTATATAATACATCTCCAAGAAAGATCATAGCTAAATTAAAAACCAATATAAGAATAAAAGAGGCTTACGAAGCTGACCTAGCTGAGAATCCTAGAAGAAAAATAGAACATGAGCAATACAAATTAAGCATAGGGCTTAACGCATATGAGATTAAGACTATCCTAATAAAGACTAATAAAAATAAATTTTTACTACAATAGAATAAAACTCTTAATATTCATTTTGCATTAATTACGTATTCCAAACAATTGTAAGCTTATAAGGTCATACGTAATACTTTTGATATAGGTATACAGCCTTTGAGTCAAGGAACATAAGTCTAAATAATCTAATTATATGTTCAAGAGAACATACTGCCTATGATGATCAAGGTATTCCTTGAACCAGAAGATGGCCTTAATAAACTAACCTAATTATAAACACTGGGTATGAATTATGGATTTACCGTCCTTGCATAAACTCCTATTACTTATGAGGTAAAACAACGTTAATTACTGGTAGTGCTCAGGGTATCGGCAAAGCAACAGCATTAAGATTCGCTGAAGCAGGTTCTGATCTTTACTTGGTCGATATAAATTTATGAAGATTTAATAAGAGTGAAAACAAAGTTATAGATAGGTTTAATGTTAATAATGTTAATATAGAGATATTTAAAATCGATCTTCCTAAGAGAAATGAAATAGACAAGCTATGGGAAGCAATTAAGGTTAAAGAACCCGATATACTTATAAATAATGCTGGAATCTATGTGTTTAAAGAATTCATTGGTTTAGACCAAGAACTTTATGAGAAAACTATGAAAGTGAACCTTGAGAACACTCTATGGATGCGTCAATACATGAAAAAGAGAAGAGACAACAAAGGAGGTGTTATAATAAATGTTGCAAGTATTGAAGCATTACTTCCTTTTGCCAAGGGTTTAGCACACTATGATATAAGTAAAGCAGGCGTAATAGCTCTTAATAGGGCACTTGCAAGAGAGTGGTAGGAAAGGTTTTAGGATAAACGTCGTAGTATCAGGCGGTATAGAGACCGAGACCGTTAAGAAACTTCGCAAAGAGGCTATGATAAAGTTAAGGAAGGATATCATTGGGTTAGGTAAGTTATTCCTTTCACGGCTTCCACTAGGCATAATGGGGACTCCGGATGAAGTTGCTAGATTTATGGTCTTCTTAGCAAGCGATCTAGCATCCTATATTCATAGCGCATTAATACCAGTTGACGGAGGATTCCTCTCAGCATAGTATGAATGAATGCACTCTTATAATTAGCAAGACGTATCAATGTGATAGTTTTTGAAGTTCTTGCCTACATTACCTAATTCGATTATATTTAAGATATTTTAGAGACAATGGTATACTATCTATATAATTGATCCATAGAATTGTTTCTGTTAGGAATAATTAATCACAGGACATTGGCGCTTCTAAGTCAATAATCCGCGTTACAATAATAATCATGGGTGTTAATAACTCGGAGCTTGGTATTCTCTGGTATGAATATCTGTATCTATGTAAACGCCTTGAGAATATTGAAAAAGGCGTAGAAGCGGTGTTATTAGTAATCTTGAAAGGCTATGAGCGCTGACTAGGATCTATCGAATACTTAGAAGTATTAATGAGCTCCTTTGTGAGTTTAAGCCAGTAGTTAGAGTCGATGAGCACTACATAGATGAGGGGCAGGAATCGAATATTAATGCGAGAGCGCCTCTCCGAGGATTAAATGCCTTGTTCGTACTACGTGAGTATTGGTAGGGAGAAACACAAGCTACATATGGCTACTATATTTGCATTGGGGGTTATGAATAGTGGTGGGATAATAGGCCCCAACCCCCAGAAATTGATACGTTTCCTCGCCATAGACGTGTAGGAGAAAAGGTAAGCTCTTTTCAAAACCCTGCATTAGAAGAATTCCTCCGGAGAGCTAGAGAACTATTAAGCTCAAAGATGCAGAGTCGGGAAAGAGCTGTGGCGGACCAGCCGGGATTTCTAGCCCGAGAGCCTCCGGCTCCGAAAGCCCGAGACATAAAGATCAAGCTTCCAGAGGAAGCCATAAGATGGAAACACTCTTCACGAATGCTTATCGCCATTGATATCAGAGCGGATAGCCTAGAAACACGCTGTAGGGCTGGGGGTAAAGGGCTAATTGCCCCGATGCACCTAATTTATAAGTGGGGGCTAGAATTGTCCAAGGTAATTAGGGTTAGATACGAGAAAGGTGTGCTGAAGCCGTTAGAGCCAGTAGAGCTTAGAGAAGGAGAAGAGATAGTCGTCTTTATACTTAGGCGTAGGGTGGGTGAGGTCCTTAAGAAATATGTTGGAATGTTTGGTAGGGCTGATATAGAGGAACTAAGGAAGTACGAGGAGGAGGAGGCTCAGGCACAGTGAGCAAGTCGTTTATTGACACCAACGTGTTTTACAACATATTATTTGGGACCAGCCTCACTCAGATAGCTCGGAAGCTATTAGAGGATTATGAAGAAAGCATGTTCTACACAAGCCTAACCGTGGTGAACGAGCTACTCTGTATCTCCACAAGAAAGCATTATCAAACCAAGGGAGAGGTTAGCGGACCCTATAGCCTAAGAAAGCTAATAGCAAGCAAAGGATACCCCAAGCTTATAGTCGACGGTATACGTAAACTATTAGGAGACCTTGAAGTGGAAGTACTAATAGAAAGTGTAAGTTATCAGGATATGATAGAAACCGCGAGTAGTCTAAAACTCCTGCCGAGCGACGCCATCATAGCACTGACATGTAGGCATTACGGCATCGATACTATCTTAACGTTCGATGAGGATTTTAAACGGGTGCCTTGGCTCAAAGTAATTCCCTAACACTTAAAGAAGTATTCAACTATGATTATCCCTTGTGAAGCAGGAAGTAAACTAGATTCCTAGTTGAACTCGGAGTCGCGACCCAACTCTTCGAAGGGGGAAGAGGCTTTACGTGGAGGGTTTGTGGCGGGCCCGCCGGGATTTGAACCCGGGGCCTCCGGCTCCGAAGGCCGGCGCCTTAGTCCTGGCTAGGCTACGGGCCCTGTTGACTACGTATTTTGTGATAGTATTGTTGCCTATTTCTATGTTTTTGCTCGGCTTAATAGCCCGGTCATCATTTGTTCAGTCCCGTGACTCCTTCGTCATAGCTTCGAATTATCTTGTTTTTGTCTCAGTGTTTATTAGAGTATTCAATCTTGTTCGTTTTTCTTGTACATATTATTTATTGGAACAAATGGTTTGCTTATGTGAAGAGTAAACACTCTGTGATAGAATATTGGGGAACGCTTATTATCCGACAGGAGCCCTACATTTTCTATTTGAACAACACGTCCTGGTGATCTAATTGTATGGTTGGGGAGGCAAAGTAATCTACGTCGACTTAACCAGGGAAAAAGTTGTAGTACGGCCTCTCAGCGAGACAGAAGCCAAGATGTATCTTGGCGGGAGAGGCCTTAACTCCTATAGGCTATTCAAGATGGTTAAGCCGGGAATAGACCCGTTAAGCCCGGAGAACGTGCTGTGTCTAGCTAATGGTGTGTTGGCTGGAACAGTCTTACCAATGACAAGTAGGACGGAGATAAGCAGTCTATCACCGCTATCAGGAATACTTGGCGACGGTAATGCTGGTGGCGAGTTTTCAGCCATTCTTAAACATGCGGGCTATGACCAGATAGTCATTACTGGTAGAGCCAATAAGCCAAAATACATTTGGATAGAGGACGACACGGTGGAGATCAGGGATGCCGGTGATCTATGGGGATTAAAGGTCAGCGAAATGGTGGACGTGCTGAGAGACATCCATGGCGACGACATATCAGTGGCCGGCATAGGCCCAGCAGGCGAGCACCTCGTAAGGTTCGCCACCACGATGATCGATAAGTACCACAGTGGGGCCCGTGGAACAGGGGCTGTCTGGGGCTCTAAGAACCTCAAAGCCATAGCAGTGAGGGGAACGAAGGGTGTCGAGATCGCGGATCCCGAGACCTTCTTCAAGCTTGCTAAGGAGGACGAGGAATGGTTCAAGAAGAACGAGTTCGTCAAGAAAATATATAGTGTCATAGGAACTCATTACGGACTGCTAGCATGGTATCCTGGCTGGAAATACTTCGAGAAATATCTGGGCCCCGAAGAACTGCCCGAGGGCATAAGGCCCGTAGACCTCGCCAAATACGAGGTGGGTAGGACACAGTGTTTCAGTTGCCCGATATCATGTAAAGATATATACAAGCTGCCTAAGTGGAACGAGTACGGAGTATCGAGCGAGTTCGAATCAATCTATGCGCTCGGAGCAAACAATGCGATCACGGATACTGAGGCAGTACTGAAGATGGAGCAAATGGCTGATGAGTACGGTATGGACGTGATCACGCTTGGAGACACCCTTGCAATGGCCAAGTTCCTCTACGAGAAAGGGATCATAACGGACACCGACACGGGCGGAATACCGCTGAAATGGGGCGATGCTGAGACCCAGATCAAACTCGTAGAGATGATAGCCTATAGAGAAGGCTTCGGAAACAAACTCGCTGAAGGATACAGGAACTTCGCCAAGATC
>JALSQP010000041.1 GCA_026985375.1 Desulfurococcales archaeon
TCAAGGAGGATTCTGAGGTGTCTAACGTGGAGAACGGGGAAAAACCCGTCCCAAATAATAGCAACGAGAACGAGATATCCGAGAGAGCCAGGGAAATATATGATCAATTAAGGGAGAAGAAGCCAAGAAGAAACGGTGCATTCCTAGGTGAAGAACAAGACAAGTTCTACGTAGCAAAGTCCGAGGAGGAGATCTATGAGCTTTCAGCGCTCGCTTATTACGTATGGCTCCTCTGCGACGGCGAACACACAGTCGAGGAAATAGCCAACAAGATAAGCGAAGACGTGCAGGTCTCGGTGAAAGAGGTCATAGAACCCCTCGCTCTAGCTATTAATAGTCTCAACGAGGCAGGACTAGTAGAGATCGCGAAGTAAAACTACAAGGTCCTCTACATAACACATAACACGTAGCGTTTTTTCTTAGAAAATCTGTTTAGTCTTTTCAAGAATAATTTATCCCAGGGATAAAAACTGGTGATTATCGGCGTGACTAAACAGCTAGAAAGAGATCTTTTGCCTCGACACTATTGTCTTGACTTAGCATTATACGCCATAAAAAGGTCGGATCCATACATTAGTGTCCGTGAGAACATCACATACACTCGTAAGGAACTCGTAATCAAGAACAAACGGATAAGCGTCAGAGGAAAAATATACATTGCTGGTATAGGCAAGGCATCCTGTAGAATGGCAAGGGCTGTCGAGGAGATCATAGGAGATGATATAGAGTATGGTGTGGTGTCTACTAAGTATGGCTATGGCGAAAAACTAGAGAAGATAAAGGTTATTGAGGCAGGCCACCCCCTACCGGATGAGAACAGCCTCAGAGCAGCCGACGAGATAATCGGGATAGCTAGGCAGATGAAACCCGAGGACATCCTGATATTCCTAATCTCGGGCGGGGGCTCAGCATTATTTACGAAGCCTTACCCACCAATAACTCTTGATGAACTGATAAAGACCCACGATCTCCTTGTGAAATCAGGAGCACGAATACAAGAGATCAATACTGTTAGGAAACACATATCCCTTGTCAAAGGCGGCAGATTCGCTAAAATGGTTCCCGGTAAAATAATATCGTTAATAGTGAGCGATGTTGTCGGAGACGATCTCTCAACTATAGCTTCTGGCCCAACTGCACCCGACCCGACAACCTATGCTGATGCAAAAAGGATACTTATCAACTATGACCTATGGGACAAAGTTCCCGAGAATGTGCAAAAAGTCATAGATAAGGGTTTAAGAGGCGATATACCCGAGACCCCCAAGAACTTGAGCAATGTTGACAACAACATTATAGCGAGCGCGAATATCGCCGCCGAACACTCAGCGAGACGTGCACTAGAACTAGGGCTAAAACCAGCAGTCATGACGACCACCATAGAAGGAGAGGCACGACATGTAGGCACAGCCATAGCATCAATAATAGAAGAAATAGTCAAAAACCACCGTCCCTTCAAGCCACCGGTGTGCCTGATCTTTGCTGGCGAGACCGTAGTCACTGTCAAGGGTGAAGCGGGAACGGGCGGGCCAAACCAGGAACTAGCCCTCAGTGCATCCATGAAGATAAGAGGCTATAGGGGGGTGGCTCTGATAGCTCTGGATACTGATGGAACAGATGGACCCACTGATGCAGCAGGAGGTCTCGTGGATTCAAAGACATATGATATCCTTATGAATAGAGGAGTTGATCCTGAGAAAAGCTTGATGAGACACGATGCATACAATGCATTGAAAATCTCAGGAGACCTGATCAAAACAGGTTCTACCGGTACGAACGTCAATTCAATAATAATAGCAGTCATACTGAGATGATAAGAATATGAAAACCCTTCAAACAGCAGTCTTACTAATTCTATTAGCTCTATCATCGGCTCCGGTAATGGTAAGCGTCAATGCTACAACACAGTCTAGTAATACGTTGGACTGGTTTAATCTTACAATAATAATTAATGGCTCGATAACTAATCTTGGAGACAGGCCACTTCCTATAAACCAGACAGATCTCCTGACATTTGATTATCCGATTAACATGTCTACACAGAAGGTCTTACATGTAAAGGCCTACGTTAACGGGACACCTTATCCCTATAAAATACAAGGTCCATGGTATAATCCAAGCCTAGTGATACAGGCACCGAAATACGAGAACACGAGTTTAAAGCCCGGCCAGACAGTGAGCAGCATGGTAGCGTATAATGTCTCGGTTAATGTAGCTCAGCGTCTATTACAGGCAGTAAATATAAAACCTGAGGTAGCCGAAGGCTGGAAGTATATACCGAATAAGATAAAGTCAAACTATACAAAGGCAACACAGCTCTGGAACTACTCTAACCCGCTAGTTAATTTGTTTATAACATACATTCAGTCACAGAAACATTCAGAAACCCCGTTGGGCGCGATAGAGGAAGTTCTAAAATGGTTCGATAGGAATGTCGAATACAAGACGAGAATACCAGCCAGACAGCCTTGGGAAACATTGATGTATATGGAAGGAGATTGCGACGATCAATCAAATCTTCTCATCACCATTCTCCGCGGACTCGGCATACCAGCATACCTAGAGATAGGAATAGTATATATCATGGGGCTAAACATAACAAGTACAGCTGCTAATGGTCTCTTCATATATAGATTCGTGAATGGAGGGACTCATGCGTGGACAGTTGCTTATACCCCTCCATGGGGCTGGATAAGGATCGATCTAACCGCTAGTCTGGGAATAGGGATTAATCATATCAAGGGAGCAGCCTACTATATTTACCCTACAGTCGTCATATCAAAGGTCTACGGCCAGAACTATGCTGCAAGCTCGGCTAGATTTATGGAAGAGCTAGTATATGAGAAGATAGCGTATAGGGTAACGATAGAATTAATCGCTCTCAAGAATTCATAATATTCTTATTGGGAGCCGGATGACCGAAGACTCCAATACTGAGACTGCGTGTCTATGAGGAAACTCCACCCCTCGGGACGGTTATTTAGTATTTTGGTGGCACATAATGTTTGGCAAGCTCCTCGTAGCTCTCAGTGATCATAGATATGATCTCGCTACGATGAACCCTTGTTAAGTGTAGGTAGAAACCTCTCTTCGTAAACGGACCCTTACCACATATACCGCACCTGATCAATCCTTTCTGGATAGCTACTATATCGGATACAACTATGTTCACAACTTTCCTCATTATAGGGTATCTTGATGAGCCCGTGATTCTATGTAGGTCTATATCATCGACAGGTAGACCAGAAGCTTTCCTCGCAACATATTCTACTAGCCTGTCTGCAATGGTCTCAACACTAACCACTCCAGGCACCTTTTAACATATCGTATACAAATTAGATTTAAGATGTATGGCTCTTACAATTATCATGAGACAAATAGGTTTTAGACATTATTCCACGTAGTGTTAGGGGCTTGATATATTGTGAGACACAGAATAAGAGAGCAGTTTGTTGAGGATCTGGTATCCTCAGCTAAGAAGTTGATCAAAGGATGTATTGATGGAGAATTCAAATGCATAGATCCGCCGATAACGATCACCCGCTTACTCGAAGATATGAATCTTGGGGAGTATAGGCTTAGAAGATTCTGGGCTGATGCACAGAAGATCGCGGGTACCACTGTAAAGCTTTATAGTAGGATGGGCTCGGAATTCATGTTTTCCGTTGAGGTTAGACAGGGCTCGGTTTATTTTAATGAGAATTTCGGTATACCTGTTGATTTCATTGATTGTAAAATGCGTCCTGAATCATGTATAGTTATCCCAAGAACGTATTCGCTGTATGTATACTTGGATGGTAATATTGAGAACACAAGATACCACATTAATGTCATAAGGTTGCTTGTTCTCCTCGAAAGAAGTATGCCTGGTGCCTCATACAAGATACTTGATGCTGTTTTAAGACTAGCTAGGAGTGATAAGAAGGGTTACATAGAACTGGTAAATGTTCTCTTAATGATATTTAGGAGCATAAGTGTGCTTAAGTATATCCTGCCGTTCATGCCCATGAGCGTGAAGGATATGTTGAATATGTCTCCTGTTCTAAGAATTTTGAACACTTTATTTAGTGATAGTAAATAGTTGATGCCTCAAATTACAATTGCATATACATATTTCAATGAGTTTTCTTCTTCGTCAATGTACAGACTAACTTATACAAAATTATTGACAATAATAAGGAAATGGTGAGAAGAGATGCCAGAGAAGGAGAAACGGGGAGGAGTAGGAGCATTCTTCGCAGGCATAAGGCTACTGTTCAACAATCCAGTGAC
>JALSQP010000042.1 GCA_026985375.1 Desulfurococcales archaeon
TCTTCTTTGTAAGCCAAACCGTGTATGCGTCGAGAATATAGTTTGCTAGTGCTTCTCTGTCGGCTGGTACAACTAGCATGTCTGGGCCGGCGACACAGGCTATTGATGCTAGAAGAAAGTCTTGCGCCTTGATCCCGCCACTACAGCCCGCGTCTATTAATACCTTGTCCTCAGCATAGGGAAGCATTACCTCGTTGAATCCGGTTACCCATGCAATATGGGCTGCAAGCTCTGATATTATCTTGTTCAAGAACCGGACAGCACTAAGGAATCCAGGCTTGAATAATCCCGTCTTGGATACATTCATTATTAGTCTGGCCGTACTATCGCTCATCCACGGTGAAAGGCTTAGATCAGTGAATGCCGTGAACCCCCTAGATCTAATAATCGATAATGGCTTCTCAAGCATATCTAGGAAATCCTCAAACCGTAGCTCTCCTTTAACATGCTTCTCCATTAAATCATTGTAGAGGTATGCCAAGCCATAAGTCCAGCCCAGAGCATAGCTCGTGCTATCAGGAAAATATGGTGTTCTGATAGGCTCGTTGTGTATGGCCACAGCTATCCGAGTTGCCAATACAGGATCGTGTGAGGCAGCCTCATGGATCACCCTGCTAGCAACCCGTGCTCCCTCAACCGGGCTCCTAGTAATGCCGTGTAGGGGGACATAATACCCTTTCTCAACTAGCTCGGTCACGAGTTTTGGAGAAGCACTTGCTATCTCTAGACCACCAATAGAGACTAGGGCCTCCTGTGGAGGGTCGGGGAAAAGCGATACTAGGCCTCTGTAGGTCTCGACAGGAGGCTTAGGTAATGTGATCCTGAACGTCCATACATCGTACCCATTCTCATGCAGAATATCCTTCATCTCCCCAAGTCTCATCAGGGCTTCCTCGAAAAGGCTAACAATAGAATCTCTGCTCCACTCCTCAGGGAAAGGAGTAAATACTGTAAGCGCCCGTATCTTCAAAACCGCCACCACACTAAAACTACAGGGATTCATTAAATAATAACGTTTATAACACTATCCATGGGGGCAGATTTGCAACTGCTAGGAATTACAAACAAGATAGTATTTATACACGATGACTTCATATACGCCTCTGTGGTAACAGGCCAGATCTATAGGGAGCTCCCATCAATAATACTTAGAAGTATGGATGACAAAACATTCAACAACACTGTCTTCAAACACCTATTGAACATCACAGGGGACGACAAGACGAGGGCCAAAGACCTCTATGGCCCATCCCGCAAGGAGACGGACAAGAGACTGGGAGGATTCATCGAAGAATATAACTCTGCAAGACCTTCATCCTCAATAGAGTATTGCTTGAGAGGTCTTCCACGAGAAGTCCTAGTTGACCTGATATCAAGGGATCTAATATGGGTTGTCCCTTACGACAAGATAGAATCCATAAAGGTAAGAAAGATGGGCGCCCACAGGATCATAGAGATAATTTATCAGTGTCCATACACCATGACCAGACGAGCACTCAGAATACTCTACAACGAGGACTTCTACAAGCTAGTAATGAGCCTAGTCGGTGAGAAAAAATGAGTATATCCGTCGAACTGGCAAAGCCTCCATATACCAGAGAGAAGATAATAGAACTGCTTAAAACGATAGAGAGGCTAAATCTGGCCCGGCAAGCAGAGGCCCTGGCAGGATTATCTGTGATCATAGATCGCCAAGGAGCTGCTCCTGATATATACAAGCTTGGAATAAGAGGAGAACTGGTTGAGATCGGCGAAGAATATCTCGGTAGGCTACCCCTGAACCTATGCCCGCACCTATTCAAATCAACACTAATCTCATTCTTAACAAATAGGGTAAGGAAACCAATATCATCCGCTGCATTGCTTGACTCTCTCCGAAGAATTCACAGCTACATGACATACATGAATCCATTAACTATACTCTATGTTCTTTGGAAAAACCCCTTAGGTGCCAAGAAATATTTCATAGATCTAATCGATAAAAACCTGTTAACAGACTTGGCCAATCCAGATCTGAGATATACGGTTCTATACAGAGACCTCCTAGTCGCATTATCTCCAATGCTATCCATGGAGTTGTTCAGGAGATACTATGAACCAGCATCGATCCCTGAGAAAATCCTCGAGACAGCAAGAGAGCTCGACGAGAAAGGCATGGTTGAACTTCTCGTTAAAACACTAAGATCATATATCAGAACACTGATTTCGACCACACAGGTTCTAAGAGCCGCTGCTAGAGCCGAGGAGTACTTAGATGGAATGAAGCTGGAGACCACTGGCTTGGTGAAGTACAAGGATGTGCTTGACAGGCTCGTGAGAATTAGTAGGAACTTAATGTTGACAAGCCTTGAAACCCTGACCGTATATCCTGAGCCGGTGACCGCAGAAGCATTAGCTGGTATTGTGGGTATAGGATTGGAGGCATTAGGTGAAGCTGAGGACCTGAGATTAGTGCTAAACTTAATACTCGAGGCCAGCCTCGCTCCAGAAGTTCTCGTTCGAGGTTTAACCCTTATGCTTGAGAAACTCATAGGGATAATCAGAGGTGTTGACAGGGAAGCTTTGGAGATGCTATGTGGAAGCATTAAGGGCAAGGTATTATTCGAGAGACTCGATAGACACAATGATAAAAAATGGGTCTCAATGCTGGGGGTTGAATGGGATAAAATATGTGTTGATTAGATCTTCTTCAACACTATGGTCTTTACCTCGAATCCTCTCAGCCTAATGGGACTCTCTGCTTCCCTGAGATTCTTGTCGATCAGATCTGTTTCTCCTACAACCCTATATTTACCGGTTATCTCAACCTCCCTTTCTATGGGATATGGGTTGTAGATGTTGGCGTAAACTATACTGCCTACCCCCCTTAACCCGGTTATTATAGCTGACTTCTCGGGCTCAATAGATATGATTCTCTCTCCGATCAATGGTTGTCCTCGAAGTATCTTCAAGGGACTCCAAAGCTCATAAGTTATAGCTGGCACCATCGCCTTCCACACGTCTCCCTTATGAGGATATAAGTAGTATGTGGCTCTAAACATACCTATACCGCTTTCAGGGTCAGGGACTATTGGCGCCTTGTGTATCGTCAAGCCGATCCTGTCACCGAACACGCTGTAACCGTGCTTATGCATAGATATTATCGCTAAGCCCTTCTCACCATCACTTATATCTATCCATCTAAGCGCAGGGACCTCATAGAGCAGAGCATATTTCTTCGGGTCCTCCGGCATAGTCGGCCTAGAAACCGCGCCAAACGGTATCTCGAACCATGCCTTGTCAGTCCATATATTTAGTTCGAACCACGCCTTCAAGTACCTGAGCCTGTCCCTCCAATCCAGATCCAAGTCGAACCTGATCGCGTTTACCCCGCTGAATAAGCATATCCTCATCCTAACCCTTGATCTACCGGTCTTCTTCGAGAACTCGATGCAAGCGGCTCCACCTCCATCTGCTAGTATTCGTGGTTTACCCTGAGGCTCCAGTGGCTGGCCATTCATAAGTCCTGATGGGTCGAGCTCCCATGCGTCAAACATCGGGGGCCTGTCAAGATGTACTAGTAGGAGATTGCTTGGCTCATTGAGATAGTTAACTCCGCTTTTGTCTCTGAGGCTAAGTATTTCGCCAGTATCGGACACTGTGAGCTCGATTGACTCGTTACTGAGCCTAATGGTTTCTCCAAGATCGACATAGGCATTCCCTGATCCAATTACTTCTCCGGGTTTACTCCAGGATGCTCCTATACCGGGCACCGTCTTGATCTTTACAACGTATTCTCCCCATCCTATTGGTACGCAGTACTCGATCTTATCCCCGCCTATACAGTGATCTCTAAGTAGTCCTATGCCTGACCGATGCCATGGAAGATCATTATAGATCGTGTAGCCCTCACTACCCGATACAATATTCCTTCTAATGATCTCTGAAGCCGTGTTAAGTATTTCCTCGATTTTCTCCAGGGCATCCTCATAGGTTTTAGGAATACTAGTACCTGGGAGAACATCATGGAATGTGTGGAGTAATAGTTTCCTCCATGTATCATCGAGGGTTCTTCCTCTGGTAAGTGCCTCTGATATCTCGGCGCTTCTAACCATCATTTCAGCTCTGGCGAAACGATCTTTGATCCTATGGTTCGTAGTGAGTGTGCCCTTATGAATCTCTAGGAGAAGATCATCAGTGAGAACAGGAAGTTTGTCCCCGGCTTCCCTATAAGCCCTGACAATTTCTTCCTCGTCGATATCTTTTATCT
>JALSQP010000043.1 GCA_026985375.1 Desulfurococcales archaeon
ATGAGATAGTTAATCCCTTCATAGAGGAGCTAGAAGTCCTCGTGATACTACATGAGCAGGGACGCAAAAGATGGGAGAACATAGTCAGTAAATCCAAGAAGATAATCTATGACAAAGACCTAGTCAAGCCCGTGGAGAACGGAATAGCATTGCCAATAGCTAAGGAAGCCGATAAGCATGGTGTCTACAAAGCCCTGAACATTGTAGCCCTCGGCATAGCGTCGAGGATCCTCGGAGTGAAAGGTATTGATGAGGCGGTCGATGAGGTCTTGAGAAGTAAGAAGAACTATGAATTAAACATTAAGGCCTACAGGCTGGGCGGAAAACTAGCCCACAGAATTAAGGGTTAGAAGAGGCCTATATCTCTGAATAGCTTAAGTGTTTCTTCAAGCTCATTTTCGTCAATCCTGCTGATCGCTACTCCTGCATGCACCATTACATAGTCTCCCGGCTTAACTGTATCATCCTCAGCAAGACCCAATATAACTTCCTTACGTACTCCGCCCATCAATACACTTGCTATTTTTAGCATCCCTTCGCGCCTTATATCGAGGACCTTAGCGGGTACTCCCAGACACATGCTCTCATCTCCTCCATCAACATATTCGGGGAAGGTTTAAAGGGTTAGGCCTAACGATCACCTTACCACCAACCTCTGTTATAGCGACAACCCGCCCCCTAAGAATTTTGTTCGGCGGCTCTATTACCTCACCTATAATAGCTGGTTTCTCTCCCATTGTTTTTAGCTCCTCTACAACATCTTCTACTTTCTCTGACCTAACGCTAAGAACACCTATTCCTTCGGATGCAACATTCAATGGATCGATGCCGAGCGCGTCGAGGAACTCCCTTACCTCCTCTCTGACCGGGATACTTGCCCGGTCAATCACGATTGTCGTGCCTGTCTGGGTGCTCCACTCGTTCAGAATTGCTGCGAGCCCACCTCGCGTGGGGTCACGTGCACCCGTAATGTATTCCCTATACTTCTTGATAACTGGTAGGACTGTTTTTACAAGGGGTCGGGAGTCACTACGGAGATTGGTGTTCTCGTCCAGCATTCCCAGCCTGGCAGCGAGTATAGCCGTGCCGTGCTCGGCTGTGGGGCCCGTCACAATTATCTTGTCCCCGGGCTTCGGCCTATCGATCAAGGGGTTGTCCGATAATCCGATCCCTGTGCAGGATATTATTATCTTGTCTATCTTTCCCTTAGGCATGACCTTGAAGTCTCCACCTATCAACGCGACATTATTCTCACGCAGGACATTGATCATGCTCTCGACTATTTTCTCAAGTATTTTCTTTTCCAAGCCCTCCTCGACTATGATCATGTCCATAAAAGCTACTGGGTCAGCAGCCATCATGACGAGATCGTTTAGGACGCCTGATGCAGCCAAGTGCCCTATGTCTCCGCCGGGGAAGAATAGCGGATCTATTGTGAAGCTATCGCTCGCTAAGACTATTGATTTGCCGCCAATCTTAATAGTTGATCCGTCGTCAAGGACGTCCAGTCCATAGCCGTCTAGCGCCGTTCTTAGTCTTGGCGGGGTCTTAGCCACTATTAGTTTCTCTATGAGTTCGGCCATTTCTCCGCCGCCGGCACCGTGTATTATCGTTATTTTCTCGTCCATAGGTCTTCACCGTTTTTCCTAAAAATCCCTAGTCTCTATTTAATAATTGAACAATTAGGGGCTATATTGCTGTGTTTTCCTCCTATGTACGTGTGTTGTTATAGCCATAATGATAGCTAGAGCAACTATAATAGCTATTATTCCTCCAACCACTTCTTCCTCCGTAAAAGGGGTCTTGCCCGTTGTCGGGCACAATGCGGAGTATTTTAGTGTTAGGTTCTCATTGTCATTGATTATTATGTGTATGTTATACTCACCCGACAATATATTGTTGAATACCACGTGGAGATAGATCTTCTTTGTTTGGTTAGCACTTGGTATTCCATAGCCGTAGAAATAGAACGATATATATAGGTCTTTGCCTACACGCCAGTGTTTAAGATCAACGATATCATATCTACCATAATTTGTTGTGAGCTTTAGTGTTATTCCGAGCTTCTTGTCTAAGCAATAATAGTTAATGTTGGGTACAAGAGAGGATGGATAGATCTCGTAGAATTTCTCAGCACTAGTAGATTTTGTAACGCTTATCACTAGATCTCCGGTAAGGTACGGCTCTACGGGGATTAATAATGTGAATTTTTTCTCAGGCGCCGATATAGTGTCCGTGATCATGTATCCCAGCTGTTGTCCTTGCGAGGTGTTGAGGGATATTGAGACCCGGTGATTGGTAAGGTTGATGAAGGTTATTGTGATGGTGGCGCTATAATTAGCTAGGAATGATTGCCCATTGATCCTATGTATGGATACTGGTAATATAATTATAGCTTTATTAAATGTGTAATTTACTGTGTAATGATAGGTTATTCGGAGAATGTTTTCTCCCTTGCTAGGCCCGGTTAACACTATTTTATATATAGGCACTGTAATTTGGCCTACCATGCATAATTGACCTGTAAGTATAGGCTCTATTGTCCTATTGTTTAGATTAACCGTTATCATCGATGCTGTGGGAGCTTGTGTGGGGAGTAGAATTGTTTGGGTCTCGGTTGTTCGGAAGTATATGCCATAGGTTATTATCGTGTACACTTGTAGAGTATTTCCTCTACCAGCTATGATTACTGATGCTCTCTCATATAGGATGTTGACTGGCGGTGGTGATCCTTGGAATTCTGTGGGAAAGTGTATTGGTGGCGTAATAAATCCGATAATAAGTAGTGGGATAAGTATATTCATATAAGGTCTCGTAAGCATTTCAGACTTTCACCAATACATGTATGGGGGTCTACTGGTATTTTGTCGTTATTCTTACTTTTATACTATTATCACGACATAATCCAGATGCCCGATTATTCTTGGCGTGTCCGAGTAAGAGCCTCCCAAACGATCTCTGTAAGATCCTCTACAGCTTCCCTGACACGGCGTGATAATCGCATCCCTATCTCCAGTCTCTCAGCTATAATAGCCACCACATAGAAATCCTTGATATGGGCTTCACTCTCTAGGACTTTAAGCACTAGTCTTATAGGGATGTTATGTGTCGTGGCAAGGGTAAAAGATTCTCTTATATTCTCTATACTCGATACTATTATAGTTCCAGGAGAAATGTTCTCAGCATATCCTGCATCGATCATTATGATGCCTCTAGCTTTCAGACGGATTATTTTGTCCAGACAAGTCTCTAGCCCATACTCGCACTCAATGAGACGAGAATCTATGATAGCTTTTCTTCTGAGTAGCTCGCATACCTCGAGGCCGGCCCGGTCATCCGAGCGTAGAGGCGAGCCGACACAAGCTATTATGAATTTATTGCGTAGCTTCTCCTCGAGGAATTGGAGTAGCTCTTCCCTGCCCGGCCTGATCATTAATTGGGGCATGTCTCGTCAACTAGGATCAGTTCTCGCTGACCAATCAATCCTCTTAAGAAACGAGAAAAGGATTTTATGATTATAAAAAAGGGTTTATTTTGGCGCATTGGTGGCGCGCTTGAGCAGGTCTTCCCAAACGAGGTCCACATACTCCTGGAACTTCTTGAGGAGCTCTCTGTTTTCAGGCTTCAATAGGTGTTTGAACCTCCCCTGTACTTCTATGAACTTCTCTATGGGTTGTTTTAGGCTCGGGTTCCTAGCAATGGCTAGGCTCCTGTCGGTTAGCATGTACCCGGTCTCCGGGGTCCATTCCCATAGCGGGAAGTAGCATGTGTCAACAGCTCTTCTCGCTATCTCGATAGCAAGCTCTGTGCCGTGCCTCCATCCACGATCACACGGACTTAGTGCGTGGATGAATGCTGGGCCTTCCACCTCTATTCCCTTCCTAACCTTCTTCATGAGGTCTAGCCAATGGGCTGGTGTAGCTGTCGCTACGTATGGTATGCGGTGTGCAACCATGATGTCCGCTATCGGCTTCTTCTCTTGTTGTTTGCCCGGTATGACTTTGCCCACAGGACTGGTTGTGGTCCACGCGAAGGGAGGGGTTCCTCCGCTTCTCTGTATACCAGTGTTCATGTATGCCTCATTATCGTATAGGATGTATAGGAAATCGTGTCCACGCTCAGCAGCCCCGCTGAGCGCTTGGAATCCGATGTCGAAGGTGCCCCCGTCTCCCCCAAAGATTACTAC
>JALSQP010000044.1 GCA_026985375.1 Desulfurococcales archaeon
AAGGGTAGGCCGGGAGACTGGGCCTATGAGCCTATAGGGGATAAGCCCCTGACAAGAAATGATCTCGAGGAGATAGCGAACCAGATCATAGAAGAAACCAGGAGGAGGCCTGATGGCTTCATAGAGATAGACAGGTTCGGTTCAACAATAGTACAGCTGGGACTATATAGGATAGTCATAACTAGACCTCCTCTAAGCGATGGATGGGAGGTAACCGCTGTACGCCCGCTAAAGAAGCTGAGCCTAGAAGACTATAATCTGCCGCCTAAGCTCATCAAGAGGCTGAACGAGCGCGCCGAAGGAATACTGATTGCGGGAGCTCCAGGCATGGGTAAGACAACATTTGCGCAAGCGCTCGCGGAATACTATATGCGTCTAGGCAAGGTGGTTAAGACAATAGAGTCTCCAAGAGACATGAACCTGCCGCCCGAAATAACGCAGTACAGCAAGAACTATGCGGATCTTGGAGAACTACACGATATCCTCCTCCTCTCAAGGCCGGACTATACGGTCTTCGACGAGATGCGTAGCGATGAGGACTTCAGATTGTACGCTGATCTCAGACTAGCAGGTATAGGTATGATAGGAGTGGTACATGCAACTACACCGATCGATGCTATCCAGAGATTCATAGGACGCGTAGAGCTTGGAATGATACCAAGCCTAATAGACACAGTAATATTCATCAAGAACGGCTACGTGGACAAGGTCTATGAGGTCAAAATGACAGTCAAGCTACCAACAGGCCTCAAAGAAGCGGAGCTATCTAGACCAGTAATAGAGGTGAGAGACTTCATAACTGACGAGCTGGAATATGAGATATACACGTTTGGTGAACAAACGGTAGTCATACCTGTCAAGAAATTCAAGACGAAAACCGGGCTTGGGACAATAGATAAGGTTGTAAGAACAATTGAGCGCATTCTACCTGGGGCAGACATTAGTGTTGATGGTAGTATTATAACTGTCACTATACCACGGAACATGATAAGGACGTACAATAGAAAACTCAAGAGGCTCAGAAAACTCGAAGATAAGTACAATGTATCGATCAGGATAAAAATAGCTTAGCTGCAAAACACTACGCGGGCCATGCCTACTAAAAGTATGGGGGATAAAAATAGCTTAGCTGCAAAGGCCATCTCCACGGAAAAATAGATATTATGTTTATGGATCACTAGTTATATTAGCAAATTAGCAAACTAATCATGTTTCTCTTTGCTCTTTTTCCAAGCTCTAATTATACCCCATCCTAAGCCAAAGACATATAGAACTATGATCCCAAAGACCAACATACCTATAGCTGGTCCGGATAACATTTCTTACACCTCCGCCTTTTTCTTCTCTTCGAACTCTGTTCTCCACTTCAGACCCGTAACCAGTATTGCGGCGATTAAAAGTGCTACCATGACTATTAGTGAGACCGGATTAATTGATTTAGCAAACCATAATCCATAGAACAATATGATTGCCATGCTTATTGGCGCAGCATATTTGATAAGATAGTCAAACCATGCTCCCAACTTGAGTTCCGCGTATGGGTTAGCGTATTCTCTAAGCTTCTTTACTCCAAGATAGAAGCCAGCAACAGCAGCTTCTAGTAACACTATCCATACTAGGTTAGTTGATCCTACCATGAAGTCCACAGGATCGATCATTCCCGGCTTAAACACAAATATCAGACCTATAATGAACGATAGTATCGTTACAGCTGTCACGGTTTGTCTTCTCGTAACCGCGAACTTGTCCCTAAGGGCTGCATAAACGGGCTCTATGATAGATATCAATGAAGTATAGCCTGCCAGCCACAACACTATGAAGAATATTAGGCCAAACACAGCTGCTACAGAAGGACCTCCCGGTAATCTGCCCATCGCCGTTGGTATCGTGATGAATGCTAGGCCACCACCGCCTAGCGGGATCTTCAAGGCTTCCGGAGATGCAACATTGTTGAGACTCATTAGATAGCCTATGATACCCCAAGTCGCGAATCCGAAGAAGAAGCTGAACCCGCAGTTTGCGAACGCTGTTATCCAAGCGCTGTTAGGTAGCTCTGACTTCTTGGGCATGTAGCTTGCGTAAACGATTAGGGGTGCCGCCATGATGCTTAGCGTGAACAGTATTTGTCCGAACGCGTCAATCCACACGCTACCCTGGGCTAGCTTGGAGAAATCCGGCGACAAGTACCAATTGATACCCGTATCGGCTCCGGGCAGAGTCACTCCTCTTATTACAAGGATCACACTTAGTACCCATAGAAGAGGTATGGCTACAAGGCTGGCTCTCTCGATCCCTTCAGATACTCCACGGAATACAGTATACCATGTAACGAACCATGTAACAGCTAGGCCCAAGAGGACCAGCCAAGGGTTTGATACTAGGCTTGAGAAGAGTTTTGACGCCGATAGAGATCCTGATGCTAACTGTGGAGCATAGACCACAGACAACCATATGTAGTCGAACACCCATGCCAATACTACCGCGTAGTACGTACCTATTATGAACACATCTAAGATAGCTATCCATCCTATGATTTCGAGGTTATCTCTTATCTTCTTGAACACCTTGGGAGACGAGCCGGCGAAATAATTACCGAGCAAGAACTCTAGGATCAGCAGTGGTACACCAACGATCAGGAGAGCTATGAAGTATGGTATCAGAAATGCTCCACCGCCATTACGGTATGTTAGCCAGCTGAAACGCCATATGTTTCCCAAACCGATCGCTGAACCTATTGCCGCTAAGATGAATCCTTTCCTTCTTTTCCAATATTCGGCGGCGATCTCACCCACGATAAACCCACCTCTTGGGTTTTAAAGACATTATAAGAAATTATCACAGATTATAAAAACCTTATCCTGCAATCTTTAATACGAGAAAATGTAAGGGTTTTAGTAACAAATTTATAGATATATATAATGAATTGAATCAATTATTTTAAGAAGTACTCGTCAATACTCTTATGCTTCTCAGCTAATACTAACAGATCCTTAATGCTCAACCCTGAGGAAAAAAGTTTTGTGGAAACCTTGTAGTTCCCAGCAGGTGTTTTCTCGATCTTATCTATAGGTATGAATCTCCACCCCGTACCATGTCCAACAACTTTAACGGCAATGAAGGCGTAGCCGCCACTCCTCTTAACGAACTCTATGAGCTTAGATACTTGGTGTCCAGGGATATAGAGGTCGCGTTCCTCATGCATTGTTTTGACCTCGAATGCTAGAACGACGCCATTTCTTATCGCTACGAGGTCTGGAACGGCGAACCTTCTTGTCTTGGCACCACTGGCTGGCGCACGTATTACGGCGAATCCTTTCTTCCACAGCTTCATTAATAAGTCTCTTTCGTGGCTGAATCCTCGTCGTCTTCTGCTTGCCAAGACATTATCAGCCCGTAAGAGATAATTGTCTAAGAGTATTTTTGGTTCAAGAAATAATTCTATTATATGATCAGTGATAAACCATACGTGATCAGCATGGCGATATAGGCGATGCTTAACATTAGAGCAATAGTGGCTAATGTATACTTTACACTTCTAGACTCGCTATATATCACAGCAATAGTCGCAACGCAGGGAACATAGAGGACGATGAAAACCGTAAGGGCGGCCAATTGCGGCGTGGTTAAACCCAGTAGCATAAGTGCTTGCTGAGCTGAAGCCGTCCCCGTCAGAATTGTTAAGGTCTCGATAACAGCCTCTTTAGCGATGAACCCGACAAGTAATGCGAATGCAATTATCCATGCCTTATCGGGATCTATTCCGATCGGGTATACTATCGGGGCCATATAGTGGGCGAAACCAGCTGCTATACTTTCGCTGGGGCTTCTGGTTAGGGTTAGGCTCGGGGAGAAGTTAATTAGAAACCAGAGAACAACGCTTAGGCCAAATATTATGGTGCCTGCTTTTTTCAAGAAATGCTTGCTATTATCCCATACATGCCACCATATAACTCTTCCAAGAGGCCTATGTATGGGTGGAAGCTCGAGCACTATCTCGGGCTCTCTCTTACCAGTCCTTTTCTTCTCGTACACGTAAAGGATTTTGTTGACGAACGCAAAAGCGAGAAACGCGACAGAATAACCGAGGACTACGAGGAGAGCCCCATAGCTGCTCACCAGGCTCGACGCGAACGCTAG
>JALSQP010000045.1 GCA_026985375.1 Desulfurococcales archaeon
CTCCTGAGCCTCATTAGTTGTCGAGCCAATATGGGGTGTTAGCACAACATTATCGAACCTGGTCAACGGATGATCCTTGGGTAGAGGCTCATCCTCATACACGTCGAGCCCAGCACCGGCAATCCAACCGTTAGACAATGCCTTGACAAGAGCTTCGGTGTCGACGACACCGCCTCTCGCAGTGTTTATTAGTATCGCCGAGGGCTTCATAAGCTTCAATCGCTCCTCGTTAATCAAATGTCTCGTAGAAGGCAGTAGGGGCACATGCAGAGTAACGATATCGGCCTCTCTCAAAACATCGTCAAGCTCCCTGTACTTGGCATCAAGCTCTTTCTCAACGTCCTCCATTCTCCCACGAGCATCATAGTAGATTGTCTTCATACCAAAACCATAATAAGCTATGCGGGCAACCTCCCTACCAATCCTACCCATACCGATAACGCCGAGGACCTTATCCCTAAGCTCGAACCCCATACATTGCTTCTTAGCCCAGACACCTTCACGCATCTTACGATCGGCGAAGGCGATCTTACGTGCGACTGCAAGCATTAATCCGATAGCGAGCTCAGCAACACTCCTGGAAGGAGCACCGGGAGTATTCAATATGGCGATCCCCCTCTCTTCAGCCGCCTCAAGATCAATGTTATCAATGCCGACACCAGCCCTGCCAATAACCTTGAGCTTCTCCGCGGCCTCGATAACCCTCCTAGTAACCTTTGGATTAGACCTCACGATGATGGCATCAACGTCCTTTATCAGCTCGACGAGTTCATCCTCGGAAGGATACTCTTTAACAATGACTTCGAAGCCAGCGCCTCGGAGCTTCTCGATCGCTTTGGGATGAAGAGGTGCGGCAACCAGTACCTTTACCATAGCGTATCACCTACAACAATAGTATGGATACTTTCATCTTAATAAATTAGGTAACAGTGAGAAGAGGAAGAGAAGAAAAAGAATTGGCTGAAAACAATTTATTTCTGTTTAAGCTCCTCGATAACTTCTTTCAAGTTCTTGAACAGCTCATCGATCTCTTCATCGGTGATATAGCCCATATGTCCGATCCTAAACGTGTACTCCTTGACGGGTCCATAGCCCTTCGCTATCTCGAAGCCACGCTCTCTCATCTTGTTATAGACATCAACACCCTTGACACCCGGGGGAGTCTTAACAACAGTTATGGTAGGGCTATAGTATCCCGGAGTAGCGAACAGCTCCAGCCCCAGGTCAAGTACGCCCTTCCTAATTCTTTCCGCACGCCTAGCATACATGTCGAGCCAAGCCTTCTTACCACCCATAGCCTCAATAGTTCTCAGCACAACGTTCAATGCGATAATCTGTGGTATCGGAGGCGTTGAGGGGGTAGACCATTGTTTCTCCAAGTACTTCTTGTACTTCAACAAGTCGAAATACCAGCCTCTATTTGGAATGTTCTTGGCCTTCTCAAATACTGCCTCGCTTACAGCGGCCATGGCAAGGCCGGGCGGTACGCCGAATGCCTTCTGGCTACTGGCAAAGACCAGATCAAGGCCCCACTCGTCAACCTTTATGTCGGCTGCACCCATAGCTGAGACAGCGTCAACAAACACGAGCTTGTCGTGCTCCTTAGCAACCTTGGCGAGCTCAGGCAATGGATTGAGAACACCTGTGCTTGTCTCATTATATGTTATTGTGACGGCTTCCACATCAGGGTTCTTCTTCAATGCCTCGTCAAGCTCCTCGGGGAGAACAGGCTCACCAGGCTTCTTCTCCAGCACAACAGCTTTACGACCGTTGCTCTCAACTACTTCACGGTATCTGTTGCCGAAAGCACCGATGATCGTTACTAGGACTTTGCCACCAGGAGTTACGGCGTTCCTGATGCTGGCCTCCATGAATCCGGTGCCACTAGCAGGTATTAGGAGTACCGTAGCCTTCTTTGCCTCGATGAACTCTGCGAGCCTCAGGGTTGTGTCGCGGTGGAGTGCCTGATACTCCTTAGACCTGTGACTGAACATCTGGAAACTCATAGCCTTCAGTACTTCGGGGAAACACGCTACTGGTCCAGCAGTGAATAACTTCAGCTTCTTAGGCCATACAATATTCTCAACTTCGCGTAGGATCTCATCGCAGTTCATGACATATACCCTCGAATATGCCCCAGTCAATTTTGCCTATATAGGAATGAGCTAGTAATATATGATTCCATCCGATCAAGGAAAGGCGGTCCCTGTCGCTCCACCTACATCATCGCTCAGATCGTCTCTGCCCGGTCATCCCAGACATGTCTATAAATCCGATACCTTATATATCCAGATACTGATCAATAATCCTGGGTCAGACGATCATGGTAGAAGAGATTGATTATAGCGAGATAGTACCCGAAGACGTGCTGGAGGAGATCGAGGAGTATGAAGAAAAAACGAATAGGCGGAAAACAAGGAAAAAATACCCCTCAAGCAAAGACATAGTAGAGGCCGTAAAAGAAGCAGCTCTCCATGCACGAGGAATACATCCCGATGAGTTCCCAGACCTAGTTTACCAGATACTCAGGGAACAAGGCTTTGACGCAAGGTACGTTACTGTGAAAAGGATCTGGAGAACCTACGAGAAACTAGTAAGGACAGGTGTTATACCTGACACACTACACGTTGTCTATTAGTAATCGGCTGGTTAAGGGAAGAAGCCATGACAAGCAATAAGGATGGGATCACGCCCGGAATCTATGTTAAACTACCATCCGGTACATGGGTGAAAATACAAGGGAAACTAGAGAGATTAGTAAGGGTGTCACGGAAAGGTAAGGGAAAACCGAAAACTACTGTGGCGTACACATTGATCGGTAAGAGTCTAGATAATCCCCCGCAAAGGCCTAGGGGGGTACACGAGAAAATATATGTTTCCTCGAGTAGGATAACAAAGCTCCTCATAAAACTACTTGATGAGATCAAGATTGATAAAGAGATAATATTTGTCTGGCCCCGGACCAAGGAGACCTATGTTATCGAGATATATTATCCAAGGAGAGCAATTGTTGACGAAATAAGGAAGCTTGCAGAAGAGCTAAAAATACTGAAGCAGATCAAGGAGAAAACCGTAAGCTCCTCCTAACAATGATGTTTGGCCCGCTATTCTCTATTATTATCTGCTCAATAGTAATCCTATACCCACACACGGGGCATCTATAATAGAATGTTATTCTGTGGCTCCCATCACTCATTCTCTCCGATTCTTCTACAAGGTACATTGGCTTACCATCCTTTTTACAGTACAATGTATTAGTCATATTGTGTCCCCTGTAAAACCCTCTGCATTCTAGGGGTAAGTAGTAATTTAGTACCCAATATATACGTATGTTTGGAGAATACCTTCAGCGGTGTAAAGGAATGGACTTCATATATAAGCTTCGCAAACTACATGAAGAGACAGGCCTCGATGATATCGTGATAATATCTCCTGAGAATATCGAGTACTTTCTCGGCGTACCCACCATAGCGGACTCGATGATAGTGCTCTACAGCCATAAAGGAGACCTAGAAGTCTATGTGCCAATACTCGAGTACTACAGGTACAGAGACATGCTCAGTAAACAGGATGTAGAGGTCTATGCAATATCCAAGAAGATCAAGCCAAGCGATGCGAGAGTTTTCGAGGGTGAATACAAGGATCTTTTCGGAAAAATAGGTATGGGAAAAGAGAAGATAGGATGCGACATAGGCTACTCATCACCAATAATAAATCCACTACGGGAAAAGCTGGGCAAGAAAATAGTCGATATATCAAAGACTATCACGGGCTATAGGATGAAGAAAGAACCTTGGGAGATCGAGAGGATAAAGAAGGCAATAAAAATTACACGGAACTCAATAAAAGCACTAGTCTCCTACATCCAGGAAGGAATAACTGAGGCACAGCTTGCAGGAGTATTCGAGCATAGAGCTAGACAGTACAACGTATCGCAGTATGCTTTCGCCCCAATCATAGTTTTCAATCCGGGGACAAGTTATCCACATAACATACCCGGCCCTAATAAGCTCAGAAGACCGAACCTCATCCTAGTAGATGTTGGAGTCAAGTATCAGGGGAGGTGCAGCGACCTAACAAGAATGATTCTTTGGGGTAGGCCCAAAAAAGAATGGAGGAGAGCATTA
>JALSQP010000046.1 GCA_026985375.1 Desulfurococcales archaeon
TTATCTTCAGCCGTGCATAAAATGTAGTGTTTAGGGATTGATAAATATTGGCAGTGCCCAGAATAGAGTTGATCGATGTCACAACGGGATATGATGGCGAGCAGTTAATCAGAGATCTAGATATAGTCATCGAAAACTATGGAGTAGTACAAATTCTGGGACCTAACGGTGCCGGTAAGACAACGCTGATAAGAACGATTCTCGGGTTACTCAAACCTCTCAAAGGAAAAATAATTATCAACGGAGAGGATGTAACAGGCGATCCAAGCAAAGCCGGAAAATACGCTGGCTATGTCCCACAAATAACACATGCTCCTGGTTCACGGTTCCCGATAACGGTATGGGAGATGGTAGAGTGTTGTCTCCTGATGCGGGAAAAGTGGCCGAGGATACCGCGTAAGAGACACAGAGAGCTCGTCGCGAAAGCTCTCAAGAGTGTCGGGCTCGACGAGAGATACTGGCACAGGAATTTCTGGGAGCTAAGCGGTGGGCAAAGACAGAGAGGCTTTATAGCAAGAGCCCTTGTCACAGACCCACCAATAATAGTTATGGACGAGCCCTTATCAAGCATTGATCCTGCGGGCAGAGCTGAACTTGCCCGGAGAATAGGCGAGATGGGGCACGATCATTTATTGATAATAACAAGCCATGACCCGATGCTTCTCCTACCTTATACCAATTATATCATTATGGTGAACAAGAGAGTATACATTGCTGGACCGCCTGATGAGGTTCTGACGATGGAGAATACGCGGAAAATATATGGGGAGGCAGCGATACCTGTGATAAGGCATGTACACATAGCTGATTCGCACTACTAGCTCTTAACCATATAGCCCGATATAGACCAGTAACAAGCCCAGTAGCGCTAACACAACGAAGAAGGGGAGTGCGTATCGATGATAGTCCCGTGTTTTCATCCTAGATAGTCTTAGTGCAATAATATTAGCCATACTTCCGGGAAGAAAACCCACACCACCAATATTTACGCCAGCGAACAATGGTTTCCAGTAAATCGTGTGCCTGATAAGAGCTATTGTTGCCGGCACATTGCTTATACTCTGGCTCAGAACCAGTGAGACGCCATAGATTTGGATAGGGCTCATCATGCTTATCAACGATTGTATACCGAGTAGATGGGGCATCTCGGAGAAATCAATAAACATTAAGAGGAAAACAGCGAGCAAGGGATAATCGACTTCGAGCAGCGTTCTAGGCCTAGATAGTAGGATGAGTGTAAGAGTTATTATGAGGCCGATCAAAGGGTTCCTGAGCTGTGCAGTAATAATGATAGTTATTAATGAGACTACAGATGCTAGGGCGAGCCTCCTATCAAGTCTGATCCGGGGAAGAATGGGCAGTTCCTTAATAATAAGTTTACGTGATAGGAACGCGACATAAAAAATTAGGAGACAAAGTGATAAGAAATAGAGTGGAAGGGAAGCTGACACATACTCAGACAAGGATATTCCATAATATGTCCAGATCACAATGTCCTGGGGATTACCTATAGGTAAGATTATGGAGGCAAGATTAGCCGAGATAGTTACAAGAGACACAAGCAACGCTTCTTCATGACCAGACAGCTCAGCCACGGCTATCACTAGAGGCACCATTACGAATATGGTGCCATCATTCATTATTAATGGGGCAAGAAGATATGTGATCAACACCATATAGAACAATGTGGTGTAAGGCGAGCCCCTTGTACGAGATAGTATCTTTACCGCTATCCGGTTCGTTAGTCCTGAGACATGTATAGAGCGACTAATTACAAGTAGTGCAAAAATAACTATAAGAGCATCCATGTTCACATACTTGGGTATACGTTCAACTATACCATGATCATATATGAGAAACGCCAGGAATAATATGAATAGAGCTACCAGGAGCTTCTCTCTCACGATGAACCTGATCATATTGTGTCGAAGCTTCACGCAGATCGCCTGATTACATGAAGCGCCCGGTTATCTCCTCCGTCAATGGATAATCTGGAACCAGTTCTTCGCCATTATAACTGACCTTTATATGAGCGACGATATAACATCTCCACGCGAGAGGTACAACCCATACGTCTTCGGGCTCTCTATACTCGACAGCCTCTATGACGTATAGTTCCCTAATGTATCGTTTGGAGACCTCCCAGACTTTGCCACGATCTACTTGTACGTTTACTGCATGCACAGGCCTTCCTTTTGGTGAGAAAGTATTCGTGTACGGATCATAGTGTATCCTATCAAATGCATAACCATTATATATCAATGGAATGTCGATATGGGTTTCTCCGGCTGGACCTCGATGAATTATCGGAGGACCCGCTGTAAACAATTTTATGCTTTCCTTCACGAGATTGATCGCTTTCACAGCATCTTCTGGGCGTATTCTTCGCGTTTCCCGACCAGGAGCTCTGATTCTTATAGGCATAATAGTTACACCTGATAGATGTAATAACAGTCTTTCAATTATCTGATCGTGGAGTTATTTAAATAAAATTTAGTACTCATATCACAGCCTGACAGACATTCGTTACGATAATATATATCTAGAGCTGAGGGGACGGCAAAGGTGTAATACTGATTACAGGTGACATCTATGCTTTTCGATGAAGAGTTCAAGAAGGACTTAAAAGAAGGGGCCGCCTCTCTCATGCTATGTAATCTCGGCGACTATATATCGGGCTATTTCCTACAGATCTTCCAGCCCATTATTATGCGTGCCGAGATCCTATTAGCTCTATTACCCGCCGCTAGTGATGCTAGGGGGGATGTTTACTCGAGCTACGGTTCAAGGCTTGGAACATTACTACATCTTGGCATGGCTAAGAGGCTTATTCGAGCAGAACTTATGGCTTTGTCATCGATCCTTATCCTGATAAATACATGGATAGGTCTTCTAACATTCGTGGTATCCGTTTTCTTCGGCAAATATCATTTAGAACCATATACAACAGTATTTGTCGCTGTGTCGTCGGCTGTGATTTCAAGTATTCTGATGATACCTTCAACTACCTGGCTGGCCTTCACGAGTTTTAAGCGAGGTATTAATCCCGATAATATTGTTGCGCCTATAGCGACGCTGTTCGGTGACATGGTGACAGTGCCTACGATCGTGTTTGCTTATCTCATTGCCACGGATGTGCCGCGACCTATCATGATCTTGTTCACACTTATACTACTAATAATTCCGGCGTATGTGTTCTATAGGGTCGCAACTAGAGAAGAAAATGATCCGTTAGAGAGGACATGGAACATATTAGTCCAAAACATGCCTGTAATTATGGTCTCGACTAGCATGAGTATGCTTGCTGGAGTAATACTCATGACTAATATAGGCAATATCGTGAAGGGAATAGGCATACTGGCTGTCATACCGGCTTTCTTAGAGGATGGCGGGGCCATAGCTTGTAGGTTTTCATCTAGGCTCTCTACAAATCTTCACCTGGGTTCTATAGGGATCAAATGGACTCCTACCGATTCATGGACGCTAAAACAGTTCCTATTAAATCTGATTCATGCCCTCATGATATTTGGCTCTCTAAGCGTATTTGGATTTGCTGTCGCAGTATCGCGTGGAGCGTCTATTGCATGGGGATTCAAAGTAATTGAGATAGTTATGTCGGCTGGCCTACTGCTTACACTAATAATAAGTGTTCTAACATACTATTCTGCGATGGCGAGCTTTAAATTAGGAGTGGATCCCGACAACACATTGGCACCCATACTGACCAGCTTAGCAGACATAATAGGTACGAGTAGTCTTGCTTTAATGCTCATCATGATGGGCGGATAAGAGAGTGCACTGCGTGTCGGGGCTCTAGGTTGATGCTTTCGATTCCCTAGTATATTTTACGAGGATCTTTGCAATCTCCTCCTTCATCCTATTGAGGATCTCTCTTATATATGCCTTGTCTTCATCGCTAACCTTATCCCATATCTTTATCAAGACCCATAACTCCGCCATTATTTCTCTGAAGCCGTAATCGAATAGGTGCTTCAGCCTCGAGAACATCTCAATGGCTTCGTTGACCATGTCCATGTTCTCTGCCAGGTATTCCAGGCCTTTCTCGGTTATTCTATATACCTTTCTTCTCCGGCCCTCCTTCACTTCCTCATGTATCA
>JALSQP010000047.1 GCA_026985375.1 Desulfurococcales archaeon
GTATCTGCCATGTAAATACCTCTCGACAACCACAAATAGTGATGGATCATTAGTATAAACAGTGGCTATACCCGATTCTAGCTCGCGGCGCTCATGCATAACCATCCCATTAACATAGACGTTCTCTTCATCAAAACTATATATTTCACGTACAAACACATTAGCGACAGCACCGCTTAGTGCCTGGCTTAAATAGGGTTTACCAATGCTATAGAAAACCACAGAAACCGCGGCAACTGGTATTCCAAGGACATAATTGAGAGATCCGTCCAGCGGGTCTGTCAGCAGGATCAGATCGGGACTATCACTTATTCTCACAATTCCTTTCTCTTCGGACACGATCAGTACATCCAAGCCTTCAGCCTTAACAAGATCAATTAAGAAATCCTCAGCAAGCCTGTCAGCTCTCCTCGTCGTATCGCCGGAGGCGCCTCTGCCTAATACCTCGTCTAATCCCTTCGCTCCATGAATATCGCGCAGATATCCAGCAACTTCCCCGACTAGTCTTCGGGCAGTTCTCTCTAGTTCTTTCGCATCCAACATAATTACCTCTTATGGGCTTGATAACATCCTAATATATAGGATTTAAACAGTACATAGTTATATCTCTTGAACAAGTAATATAATGAAGACAACATAGGTGATATGATGAAGCTTATAGAAGCAACATTCAAGCCTGCCAAGGACAAAGTCATCGAAGGCATAGAGGATACGGTGCCATTTATCCTGTCGATAAAGGGAGTATATAGTGTATCGCCGCCAGTAGCCTTCCTCATAATGATAGATGTCAGTTATTCGATGGATGGCGAAAAAATATTTAGGGCGAAACAAGCAGCGCTGAAAATTCTTGAGCTCATACGTGATAAAGACTATGTCGGCGTATACGGGTTCTGTGGTAAAGTTAGAGAAGTATTAAAGCCCATACCCTTCACTGACAAGAAGCTCGTCGAGAAAGCCATTGTATCGCTCAAACTAGATAGTGGTACAAACATCTACGAAGCACTGAAAGTCCTGGCAGAACAGGCTAAGAAGCTCATAGAGTCGAAAGCTGTCTCTGCCGTTAGAGCAATATTTATCACAGACGGAGAACCCACATCCGGGCCGAAGAAGCCCAAGAAAATACTCGAGATGGCCGGAAAACTTCGTGAGGCTGGTGGAACGGCTCTAGTGATTGGCGTGGGGGAGAAATACAATGAGAAACTACTCCTAGACATCGCTCGTGCTGTCAACGGCATATTCGAACACGCCCGCGAACCAGAAGCACTTGAAAAAACCATGTACGAATATACATCGATCGTAAGAGAGCTATGTGCACGGGAAATAGTCGCAACATTGGTCTCATCACCATATACTCGTGTGAACATCTACAATAGAGAGTCAATAACAATCGACAATGAGACCAGGGTAAACATTGGAGACATACATTACGGAGAGGTAATCGATGTAGTTGGGGAACTGCTCGTGGAGCCTATGGTTTCAGGCACACACGAAGCATTAACCATAACAATATCATACATCAACCCTGAGACCGGTGAACAAGAATTCCTAAAACCGATCAAGTTCTCACTGAACATCATAGAGAGAAGCCGTGCTGGCGAAATAATGGTGGATAATACCGTAGAGGCGGAAGTAAGAGCCGTTAAGGCCGCACTAGCCCTGAGCGAGAATGTAGGTAAGAAGCCTAGGAAAAAGGAGATTGAGAAGCAGTTCGAAGAACTCGTAGAGGCAACACGTGTACTTGGCTCAAAGAACCTTGTGACGAGAACCATGAGTATAAAGGAGATGTTGAGCGAAGAAGGATTCACACCCGACGTAACTAAGGAGATGGCGAGCATAATATCAAAGATTTTATCTGGAAGAATCGAAAAAGAGAAAAAAGAAGAAGGTGACAAAGAATGAGTGAGGCAAAGGGAGAGAAGCCTAAATTACTGAAACTAACTGTCGTCAAGAGTAATTTCTTCATGCCACAGAATCAATGGGTCTTGGAACCGGGAGAATATATTCTGGGAAGATATCCTACTAACGACATAGTGATTCCTGATCCATACGTTTCTCGTCGCCATGCAAGAATATTCTTTAAAGAAGGGGAATGGTACATAGAAGACCTAGGTAGCACCAATGGTACACTTGTAAATAACGAGGATATCAAAGGGAAAGAACCTGTAAAGCTAGAGGATGGCTCGGAAATAGTTGTTGGTTTAACAATACTCGCTGTATCACTTGTTGAGAAAACAGAGGAAGAATAAACATCTTAAGCGACAATGTAGTTAAATAACATATCTAATGACAAGGCTGTAATTGGTTTCATTATTTGTCAGTATATTGGTGGATGAGAATTGGTTGATTTAAGGCCATATTCAAGAATAGATGATTCAAGCAATGTATTTGTGGATCCAGTAGTATTATCACAGATTTTACTTAAACAAAAAATGGTTGTCGCTAATAAGAAGGCTAATTTAGCCCAATTTATAGACGAGTTAAAAACAAGAGCGATAAACGCGGCTAAAAATGAAGAAGTACTATACGTAACTGTGCGAGCTGCGAATTCGTCCTGGAGAATAAGGCTTTTACTCTACTCTACAAATATCCTTGGAATGATCTACGAGACTAGGGAAGGTACACAGATAGTAGGCGGTTTAGCTTATAGTAATTTCATAAAAGAAGTATACCCTAACAACCCAATGGTAAAATACAGTATGGGTGTACTTCCAATAGATGAGCTCCCTGATCAGTTGAAAGAACATGTGATAAACTGTAGGCAGGAAAAATCGAAGGAAAAACCCCCATATACTTGGCTTAATAAAATGATATATGACCTATATATCGACAAGATATTAACTGAGAAAGGAGCCTACATGTATGTTCTCCTGGGCCGTGATAAATTCGGATACAGATACGCGGTTAAAATACCGAGAGAGAAAACCATTGAGGGAAAACCACTAGCTATTAGTAGTAGGTCAATGGGATTAAACGAGGTGCTCAAAGGAGTCTTCAATTCCCTAGAAGTAGCTCATTCTAATAGACAAGGCATACGTGAATCATTAATGCTTAGAGGATACGATGAAGCACTCGCCGATAAGTTGCTTGTCTATAGGAAGTACATCCTATATCCAAAAGCGATTATAGTGTTAAGGGATATTTATACTGAGGAAGAATATATGTCGAGTCCACCAATAGTGATCGAGGATTACGCTGATCTAGGAGACCTAGATGGCAGGATCAAAAAATATAAGATCGATCCGAGAGAAGTAGCCTTTATAGCAATACGTACATCTGGTGCCCTAGGATTGATACACGCAAATCACTATGTGCACATGGATATTAAGCCTCAGAACATACTGTTAAAGGAAGACGATGGAGAACCATACGGATACGCCCCATTAATAAGTGATTTCGTTGGAACACCACATTTGTTCAACGAAACCATGGAGTTAAAGAAATCAACACCAGAATACGCTGATCCTCTAGCCCTGATAAGAGGAAAGGCCGGATATAATTATGATGTATACAGCTTGGGGCTAACATTGTTCTATGCTGCAACACGCCAAAAGCTTAAGACAAGGATCCTTGTAAACCTATTGATACTTAAAAACCTCTACGGTACACCTGTCCCTCTAAGAGTATTTTTGATTGAAAATCCGGATCTAGTTCAAATACATAGAAGGCTCGAAGTAATTCTGCGCAACTATACTAGTTCGACTAGAAAATCACCGCCAGAAGAACTAATGTCAAATATATTATCCATAATAGGGGATCACGATGCAAATGTCGTTAAAGCTATACGTAAGAAATTACCTGATAGACTAGCCAAAGTAATTCTTAAAGCGATAACATTAGATGAGCAAAAAAGGTATCAAGATGCTATCGCTATGTGGAACGATCTAATGTCTGTTCTTGTTGAGTTAGGATATACTAACCTTATACCAAAGTAGCTGTTATAGTCATTCGCTTGTTTTATATCAAGTTTTTCATTTTTTCATTCGAATTATTATGTTGTATCAGATGGTGACTCATAATAGTGTGTACTCTGTTTATATTTTAGTATTGATCATTATACGCCGGGATCATTATCTTTGTTAATACGTATACTTGATAGGCATTATAGAATACATA
>JALSQP010000048.1 GCA_026985375.1 Desulfurococcales archaeon
TCGTTCCTCTAGATAGGTATTTAGCGTCGGGAATACATATAGGAACACACATATGTACAAAGTTCATGGAACCGTTTGTTTATAGAGTTAGAAACGACGGACTATACATCCTTGATATAAGAAAAATAGATGAAAGAATACGAATAGCAGCCAAGTTCCTAAGCCACTTTGAGCCAGGCAAAATAGCAGTGGTATCCGTTAGGCAGTACGGCCAAAAACCAGCGAAGAAATTCTGTAGCTATGTGGGATGCAAAGCATTCACAGGGCGCTTCATGCCAGGTACTTTCACTAACCCAAGCCTCAAATGGTATTTCGAGCCCGATACAGTATTAATAACGGATCCTAGAGCTGACTCACAAGCACTTAAAGAAGCTGCAGAGATAGGTGTCCCCGTAGTTGCGCTTGCCGACACAGATAACAGGACAGATTACATCGACCTTATAATACCGGCAAACAACAAGGGTAGGAAGAGCCTAGCACTCATATACTGGTTGCTTGCAAGAGAAATACTTAGACTAAAAGGAGTTATTCCACCCGATGGAGACCTTCCTGAGCCTCCGAGCGAGTTCGAGGTTAAGCTGAGGAGGTGATTTTTTGGAATCTAGAGGGGTGAGACACCCCGTAGTGGCAGGGTATTTTTACCCTGAGGATCCCAACGAACTTATATCACTGATAGAAAAGAGTTTCTTACATCCTCTCGGCCCAGGGAAACTACCCATAGTATCCAACAAAAGGGTACGTAGCAGCATAGGATATGTTGCTCCACATGCAGGCTACATATATAGTGGCCCTATAGCCGCTCACGTCTATTACAAAATAGCTGAAGAAGGAAACCCAGATACGTTCATAATAATAGGCACGAACCACACAGGCTTAGGCTCACTAGTCTCGGTTTATCCAAGAGGGAGATGGTACACGCCCCTAGGCTATGCAAATATTGATGAGGAATTATCCAGAAGCATCATCGAAAACAGCAGTATAGCGGAGGCAGATACCTATGCCCACATAGAGGAGCATTCCATAGAGGTACAAATACCGTTCCTCCAATACTTATATGGTGAAAACATAAACATAGTCCCAATAGTCATGGGCCTTCATAGTCCTGATGCCGCTAAAGACTTGGCAAAATCAATTTATGAATCAGTAAAAGCGCTCGGGCGCGATATAGTTATCATTGCAAGCAGTGATTTCAATCACTACGAACCCCACGAAATAACCGTGGAGAAAGATATGTTAGCAATCGATAAGATCGCCAAATTAGATACAGAGGGTTTCTACCGCGTGATAATAGATAGAAACATATCCGTCTGCGGTCCAGGCGCAATAATGACGCTAATGGAATATGCCAAATTAGTATCGGACAATCACCATGTCGAACTCCTGAAACATGCTACTAGTGGCGATGTTTCAGGACATAAAAATGCAGTAGTAGGGTACGCAGCAATACGATTTCTATACTAGGCTAAAGATAATTAGGAGTTGTCCTACACCCGCTATTTTAAATAATGGTATCCAAATAATAGCCTAGGCAGTGCAATGGTGCATCGATTTTGTCAGATCCAAACATTAGGAATAGAAAAATCGAGCATATTAGAATAGTTGTTGAAAAAGATGTTGATTTTCCTAACGAGTGCTCCGAAATGTATAATGAAATCATACTCATACACCGGGCATTCCCAGGAATCAACCTTTCCGACGTTGATCTTTCAACGAGGTTTCTAAACTATGAGCTCTCGGCACCATTGATGATCAGTGGTATGACGGGCGGAGACCCTGTAACGACGAAGTATAATAAGAAACTTGCCATTCTAGCTGAAGAATTTAGGATAGCGATAGGTGTTGGTAGTGAGCGTTCCTTAATCATACATAAAGATGAGCCTGAAATAATACGTTCATATAGAGTTGTCAGAGAGATAGCTAAAGATGTACCAGTTATAGGCAATATTGGCGCAAACACGCTCCTAGATCTGAGAAATGAAGATATATCCTACATAATTAGCAGTATTGACGCTGATGCGCTAGCTATACATCTAAATCCTGCTCAAGAAGCTATACAGCCTGAAGGAGATACGAGATTTAATACTAAGATCCTTGAAAGAATCGAGGAGATCTCGGACCATATAGGTGTTCCTATCATTATTAAAGAAGTTGGAAACGGTCTTTCATACGAAGATGTATCATTATTCTATTCTATTGGAATAAGATTTTTCGATATCGCTGGAGCCTGTGGTACAAACTGGATACTCGTAGAAAAATATAGGCAAAAGGACGAAATTACCACAGCTATAGCAGACCATTTATCATCATGGGGAATACCAACACCAATTGCAATCATAGAGGCAAGAGCCGCGGCGCCTGACTCCTTCATAATTGCTAGTGGCGGAGTATATGACGGTCTTCGCGCTATCAAGAACATTGTCTTGGGAGCTGATCTCAATGGTGTAGCCCGTCCTTTAATACGAGAAATATATCTTAGAGATCTAAATGCCGGTAAAGCATTTCTTGAAACGATGATTAAAGAAATGAAGATAGTGTCCTTCCTTATTGGAGCTAGAAATACATCGGAACTTAAGAAGAAACCATTTATTTTAAGCAGTCATATGCTCTCATATCTTGAGCAAAGAGGAATAGATTTAAGGGAATACAAAGAAATACGAAGAGGAATAGAGTAATGGAAGAATACAAGTATCCTGAGATCTTTGTAAGAGATGAGAAATCCAGCAAGTATATTTGTCGAATATCAGACGAGTATGTCCTAGTTAAAGAGCCTGTGTCGAATGAGTGCTATGGTCATATCATATATGAGGGTATTCTCAAATATTTTGACTTAGCCAATCCAATCCTAGAAAAAGACGTAATAGTTATACCCGAATTCAGTGACGAAGAACTGTTAAAAGGCCTTTTTGTAAAGAAGGGTACAAAACTATGTCTCATTGAAATTAGCGGTTACAAACCATACATCCCTCCTCGAGAAGGCGAAAAAATCAATGTCAAAGACAAGATCGGGGTGGTTATCACAAATAAGTATGAAGTAAGAGTAATTAAATCACCTTGTCGGGGCGTAGTCATATTCGTAATCAATATAGTGTGGGAAAAACCGGAAAAATACATACTAGCGGTAGTGAGCGAAAATGACGTTAGACAAATCACTATTAGAAAAAGTCAGGGAAACAGCGTATAAATATGCGCTTCTCAACGCAGTTAAACATGAGGGAAAACCATCTCTCAAGGCTGTAGTCGCGAAAGTTGTTGGGGAAATACCAGAAATAAGAAAACATATAAGAGAGATAATAGATGTAATCAGAGAAGTCGTTAATGAAGTTTCTAAAATAACCTTAGAGGAACAGGTAAAGATAATCAAAAAGGAGTGGCCAGAACTTCTCAGCGAAGAAAGAAAAGAAGAAAAGAAGGAACTACCACCGCTACCGGGAGCCTTGCCGGGAAAAGTCGTCACGAGATTCGCGCCGAACCCGGACTATGTTATACATTTAGGCAATGCACGCCCAGCCCTTCTGAGCTATTGGTACGCAGAAAAGTATAAGGGTAAAATGATACTTCGCTTCGAAGACACCGATCCGCGGACCAAAGCATCATTCCCAGAAGCATATGAGCGTATAAGGGAGGATCTCAGGTGGCTTGGGATAAAATGGGATGAGGAATACATTCAGAGCATGCGCTTACCAATATTCTATGATATACTCTATAAGCTCATCGAGAAAGGAGGAGCTTATGTTGATAAATGTAGGGCTAGTGAATTCAAAAAATATAGAGACTCCGGAAAACCTTGTCCACACAGAGACCTGCCCATTGAGACCCAGCTAGAAGAGCTTGATAAGATACTTGAAGGTCATTATGGTGAAGGAGAAGCTGTAATAAGGGTTAAGACTGATTTGACGCATCCTGATCCTAGCATTAGAGACTGGGTTGCAGCAAGAATAATAGATACAACAAAGACTCCTCACCCGATTGTCGGCGAGAAATACATTTTATGGCCCACTTATAACCTCGCGGCAGCCGTAGACGATCACATTATGTGCATAACACATATTCTCAGGGCTAAGGAGCATGTAAGCAATACGATCAAGC